>JAVBOU010000057.1:0-16598 GCA_031550185.1 Kiritimatiellia bacterium
GACGCTCGCCCTCCACGTTCAGTATTGGAACAAATCTACTATATTCTTCGCCCCAACGGGGCGCAAGAGTGAATGCTGTTGCCCTTGCCACGCCACGCCGCGTTTGTCCATTCCCACACGCTTTGATACACTTCCCGCAACCCTCCACAAAAGGAACGTCCCATGAGTCATGTCACGCGTCAGCTTTTTGCCATTCCGCCCAGCCAGACCGGCATCACCGAAGGCTTCTGGAAAGAGCGCCTCGCCGTCAATCGCACCGCCGTCATCCCCGCCGAATACAAGCAGTGCAAAGAGACCGGCCGACTCGACGTCTGGACATGGAAACCCGGCGACCCCAACGAGCCGCACATCTTCTGGGACTCCGACGTCGCGAAGTGGATCGAGGCCGTCGCCTATGCGCATTACGAGGAACCCGATCCTGTCGCCGAGGCGCAGGTCGACGCATACATCGAGGCCATGTCCAAGGCCCAGGCGCCCGACGGTTATTGCAATTCCCACTTCCTGCGCGTCGAGCCCGACATGCGTTGGACCGACCTGCGCAACGCCCACGAACTCTACTGCGCCGGCCACTTCATCGAGGCCGCCGTCGCCTACTTCCAGGCCACCGGCAAGGACGCGTTGCTCAAGATCATGCTGCGCTACATCGAGCACATCCGCGCCACTTTCGGCACCGCGCCCGGACAAAAACGCGGCATCCCCGGCCACCAGGAAATCGAGCTCGCACTCGTCCGCCTCTACCACCTGACGAAGAACCCCATGCACCTCGAGCTCGCCACGTACTTCGTCAACGAGCGCGGCCACTTCCCCCATTACTGGGACATCGAAATGGAGGCCTGGAAAATACGCGGCTACTATCCCCGCTGGGCGCACCCCTACGAATACGCTCAATCCGAAATGCCCGCCCGCGAACTCTCCATCGTCAAAGGCCACGCCGTCCGCGCCATGTACTTCTACGCCGCCATGGCCGACATCGCCGCCGAGACCAGCGACGTGGCACTGCTCGACGCCTGCCACCGCCTTTGGGACGACCTCACCCGGCACAAGCTCTACATCACCGGCGGCATCGGTTCCTCCCGCGACAATGAGGGCTTCACCGGCAACTACGACCTGCCCAACGAAACCGCCTACTCCGAAACCTGCGCCGCCATCGGCCTCGTCCTCTGGGCCCAGCGCCTCCTCGCCATCAACCCCCATCGCCGTTACAGCGACCTCATCGAGACCGCCCTCTACAACGCCATCCTCTCCGGCTTCTCTCTCGACGGCATCCGCTTTTTCTACGACAACCCCCTTGCCTCCCGCGGCCACCACACCCGCCAGGAATGGTTCGGCTGCTCCTGCTGCCCCACCAACGTCGGTCGCTTCCTCGGCGCCCTTCCTCAATACATCGCCAACACCTCCAGCGACGGCCTCTGGGTTCACCAATACATCTCCAGCCAAATCAGCGCCGCCATCAACAACGCGAGCGTCACCCTTCAACAGCAAACCAACTATCCCTGGACGCCCGACATCCACCTCACCGTCACGCCCTCCGCGTCCGTCCGCTTCACCCTCCGCCTCCGCATCCCCGCGTGGACCGACAACCCCGCCCTCCTCATCAACGGCGAAAAACATTCCTGCGTTCCCGACGCCAACGGTTACCTCGCCATCCACCGCGAGTGGCAGCCCGGCGACACCCTCACGCTCACACTGCCCCTCACTTTGCGTTATCTTTACGCCCGTCCCGAAGTCAACGCCGACGCCGGTCGCGCCGCCCTCCTCCGCGGCCCCATCGTCTACTGCATCGAAGAAATCGACAACGGCAAAGCCCTTGCCAGCGTCATCCATCCGCCTCTCGCCACCTGGAAAGAAATCCCCGGCACCGGTCTCTTCAAAGACATCCCTCTCCTCCAAACCCTCTCCGCCAGCGCGCCCCTTCCCTGCGAACAACACGCGCCCCTCTACGCCACCGCACCCGCGCCTCTCGCCCCCAAAAAACTCCTCGCCATTCCTTACGCCCTTTGGGACAACCGCGGCATGGGCGAAATGTGCCTCTGGCTCCGGCAACCGTAACCTGACCGTGCCTTCACGCGCGCGGCGAAACACAACGAGTTCAACAATGCGAAACACATTTGCCATTTCTCTCTGCGCCCTGCTCGGCCTGACCGCATGCCAACACACGCCGCCGCTCCCAACGCCTGTCGTTGACGAAGGGCTTGTCTTCGCCTGTTCCTTCGACTCCCTGGAAGAGATTGAACACGTCCTTGCCAACCGCGGCGCCAATCCCATCAAGGGACGACTTGTCGAAGGCAAACGCGGCAACGCGCTACTCATCGAAGGCCGGCCCGAATCCTTCGTCGCCTACCTTCCGGCCGACGAAGTTAACGAACGCGTCGGATGCATCGAATTTTGGGCGCAACTCCGCGATCCCACCAGCCGCTTCAGTTGGATGGAAAAATGCAACCCCTCCTTCTTCCGCATGAACAACGGCTATCGCACGTATGGCATGGGCATTGCCGGCAACAACAGCATCGGCTGGAGCGGACTCCACGGTTGGGCCGACGGACAAATGTGCGCGACAAGCTGGTACTTCGACAAAGTCCACACTTCCTACGAAAGCATCCTCGGCCAGGACTCGCACGCCTGGCACCATTACGCGCTTGTCTGGGATCTCGACGGCATCGGCGACCTCGTCCGCAACGACGAAAGACAAACCATGGCCATTTACGTCGATGGCAAACTCCATTGCTCCATTGACTACAAAGAAAACGAACGCCTCCATCCGCCTGGCGATCCCGCCACCGCCAAAAACGCGCACCTTCCCCTGCGCCTCGTTTTCCTCTCCCCGCAAAGCAACTCCCACCCTAACTCCTTCCTCATGGACGAATTCAAAATCTGGAATTTCGCCAAGACAACATTCGACCTCGATTGATATGGCGAAAGACGCTTCACACATGCGCGTGCTCGTCGTGTCCAGCAACCGGGCGGAATGGTTTGAATCGCAGGACACCGCGGTGCATTACCAACATGCGCCTTACAGCCTCGGCGCGATCATGAAGAACCTTGAACCGCTCGGTTGGCAGGCCGGATGGGCGGGCTGGACGACCGCGTCCGACGCGCGGTGTCTGGCGGAGCGAATCGACGCGTTCAAACCACACATCGTCTACACGTACGGTTCGACCGTCGCGCTGAAGCCGTTGCATTGCCGCCGGCGTCTCACGGCGTGGAAGCAATTCAAAATCGTGCATGGCTGGGACGATTTGTATGGCGACATTTGGGGCGATCTCTTTGGCTGGCCCGGACGCATCCTGATGAATGTGGTCGAGCGGCGCATCGTGACGCAATCCGACCACGTCATCACGCTCAGTTATTTCCTGCAACAGCGTGGACGGCAATGGGGCGTCGAATGCCTGTACATTCCCAACGGCGCGGATCCCGTCGACACCTCAACGCTCAAGGGTTCCATCAAGCTGAACGGCTCAATGAGCCTGGTGTACACCGGCGACCAGGCGCGCTGGAAACGCACGGCGGACATCTGCGCCGCCATGCGCGACGTGCCGAAGAACATCAAACTCTACCTCACCGGACAACATTACAAATACCTCGACCGATATGCCTCGGACAACTGCGTCTTTCTCGGTTATGTGTCGAAAGAAGAGCAGTTCAACGTGATGAACCAGGCCGACGTTTTCGTGTTGACCGCCGACCAGGATTGCAACGCCAAACTGCACGAATACATCCGCTGGGGCAAGCCCATTTTGGGTTACGACGGCCGCCTCAATCTCATCCTGAAAAATGGCCGCAACGCGTTGCTGACCCAAAATTATCCCGAAGCCATCCTGCGCCTTTACAACAATCCGTCATTACGTACCGAACTCGCAACGCACGCCGCCGAAGACATCCCGGTGCTGCCGTGGAGCGAAATCGCCAGGCAATTCGACACCGCCTTTCGGTCGTTTTTAGGCTAACGGAACGACTTACCAGTACGCGCCGTTCTCAAGCGTTTTGGCTTTTTCGGGTGTTTCTTCCGGCAGCGGGCGAACCCAGTATTCGTTGAACATTTTGGCGACGGCATAGGTTTCCCAGCGGGCGCCCTTGATGCCGAAAAAGATTTGCGTCGCACCGCCTGTGTGGACGGCCTTGCGCCCGCTTCGCTTGATGTCCGCCGCAAGGCTCATGCCGTATGCGCCGGCGCCGATGATCGCAATGTCGAAATCAATACACCGTATTTCCGCGCACATGTGGTCGAGAGCCGTCGTCCATGTCGCGAAGGAGGTTGTCTCGCCGACCATGGAAACAACGGGCTTGTAGGTTTTCAAGTTGAACGCCGGTAGCATTTTTTCATTTTTAAAAATGAGCGCGCGGCGCGCGTATTGGTTTTGGATCGAGGTTGCGAAGGGATGCACCACGAGGACGGTCCTGCCTTCAAGCGCGCGCATCCACGGATAGTCAAGGTCGAACGGCGACAAGTCGCGCAGGAGTACGGTGTCCGCGTCTGGCGCGAAGAGGGAGATCAGGCGTTTTTCGTAAGTCGTCCAACAACCGAGGAGGTCGATTTGCCGACTGTCCTCGGTGGCGCGCGCGCCGAAGGCGTTCATGCCCTCGTCGGACGGGGGAAAGCATCCCGCGCTCCAGCACATGGAGCTTCGTAAACTGTTGTCCCACCAAAAAGGACCGTTCCTGCCGCGCACAACACCCCATGCCTTTTTCAACCGTGACTCCGGCGCGTGGATGTCCACCCACCTCATCGCGGCCTTCGCCTCGATACTGCCCCAGCGTGAAATCATGCAGGGTGCGGGCCGGGTCAACAGTTCCACGATTTTTTCCGACGCCGCCTGTCCCGTATACCGGGAAGACAGTTTGGCATACACACTGTCCGGTGAGTTGCCGTAAACATGCCTCCCGGCCGCCACGATCGCCTGGGTGGTCATTGCCCGTAAATTGAATGGATATCCAGGGAGCTTTCCAGCATATTGAACAACCTTGCTCATGCCGAAAACATAGCAAAATCTCAAGGCAACCTCAAGTCGCGTCCACGTCATGCTTATCCTGACCGCCGGGAGCGCGATTGTACCGGCTGCTTTCTTCCGGGCAGATTCGCAACCTCGTACCCGCATGAAAATTTTACCGTTGAACAGGTGTTTGAGGTTGACTTTACGTCTGGTAAGCACGTAACTTATCCGCAAGGGATTTTGAATGGATTCATCACGTAAAAACCTCGTTGTCGTTTTTTTCTCTGACCGCTGGATGTTGTACGGCCTGCATGCTGCGCTGGCGTCGTTGCTTGCCCATGCAAAACAGGTGCGATTGAATGTCATCGTGTTTTCGGACGGACTCACGAAACGGGAGAAGAAACTTTTGGAAAAAACCGCCGGCACATTCATCGGCGGGCATTCGTTCGAAATCCGGGATTTGCAACTTCAATGGCCAGAAGGGACGCCGACATTGCGCGGGAATATGACCGCGAACGCAAGGATATTTCTTCCATCGCTTTTGCCAGATCAAGATGAGATTGTGTATTTGGATTCGGACATCATCGTGCAGCGCGACGTGGGTGAGTTGCTGGAAACCGGCGATGCCTGCCCGCTCAAGGCGGTGGATTTTATTCCGGATGAAGGACACAATGACTTCACGGTTTTGCGCGCCCATGTCACGGCGCCGGACAATGTGCCGCGCATGTTCAACTCCGGTGTTTTTGTCGCATCCCTTGACAAATGGCGCATCCTTGGATTGCAGCAAAAATGCGTGGATCTGCTTGTCCGGCTGGCCAAAGCCGGCTGTTTCCTTGACTGCCCTGACCAGACGATTCTCAACATCGTGTTTCATGGCCGGTGGCAATGCCTTGATTCAACATGGAATGCCGTGCTTCGACCGCATCAGCCGAAAGTGGTCGACGCCACGGATGGCAAAAAAATTTGGCACATGCTTTCCGTGCCCAAGCCCTGGTATCCGCTTGGACGCCTTGCTTACGGCAATTCCCATATTTGGCACGCATGGCACAAGAAGACAGCGCTGGCGCGGTCGCCGTTGTCATGGGTCATCAATTATCTCACGCCGCGTTGGCATTACATCGCTTTTGCGTCCACGACATTGAGGTTGATTTTTGCGCGGGCGCGCGGGGATGGTCAATGAATCAGGCCAAGGCGTTTGAGCGCGCGCCACAATGCCTTGGCCAGGCCGACGCGTTCAAGCCTCGCCATCAACCACCGGAAAAAATCGTGGCGCGAAAACGTCCGCCATGTTTGGGGCGTGCAATGCCGGTTGATCCGGACGCTTAGCATCGTGTGCTCACTCGTCCGCACGATATGTTTTTCAACGGGGTTCATCCAGTCGAAATAACACGCGTCAATGAAGGCGCGATGTATTTCGAGTTCATTCCCATAAACCGTTTCCTGGCACACGTCGAAAAGCGGAACCACGACCACAACCTCATCAAACCAGCGCACCGCCTGCGCCAGCGTCCAAAAAATTTCGCGCCGTGGAAGATGTTCAAGCACGTCGCCGAAAATGGCCAGGCCGCGGCGGTTGGTGTTGACCTTGAACCAATCATGAATCAACATGCCGTCGACGGCATCGTAATCCCTGTTTTGCCGAAGGGCCTCTGCGGCCGCCGGGAATCCTTCGACCGCCGTTATTTTCACGGCGTCCCCGAGCGCCCCGCGCAACAGGCGTCCGTATTTTCCGGCGCCGGCGCCAAAATCGACGATGTCGGCGGGTCGGATGCGTTTGACCTGCTCCAGTGTGATGAAATCCAATACCGTGTCACTTGTCCCGTATTGTTGAAGAAGACTCATCCATGCTCCTTTTTAATTGGCCTGCCGGTTTCGCAGCAGCAGCTTCATGTAAACACGATGGTACAGCAGGCGAAGCAATGCCGAGCGCGACAGGAATTGAATCAGCGCCTGTCCCCGGCGGATGTGCCAAAGGTGGACGTCGCTCCAGCGGTCAGCCGCAATGTTACGCCGGATGGACGCCGGATGGACGAGCGGAAATGCGATGTCGCACGCGGGAAGGCGCGACATCCAGTCATTTGACTCGCGCGTGTGGGTGGAATCCCCGCCAAAACCAGTGTTTTGAACCATGTTGGTGGCTGGCAGGATTGTCAGCATGCCGTTGACCCAGCCGGTCAGCATCCATTGCAATGCCCATGAGTCCACCCGCCCGAATTGAACGTCGTCAAACGCCTTTGCAAAATGCCTTGTAAAAACACGGCTGTTCCCATCGGCGCATGTTGCCAGTCCTCCGCCCTGCTTGAAGGACGGCCACGCCACCAACGCCGCGTCATACAGCCTCCATGCGCGCCGCCATGAGGCCCAGCCCCAGCAATGCTGGTATTTTGAAAAATAGTAGCTGGCGTCCTCATGCAGTTTTTCCGGGGTGAAGCAGTCGGCGCTGATCGACAGAATGCGCGGGTCGTTTTGATAACGCCCAAGCAATTCGCCGCAGAAGCGGAAAAATGACAACGCGGGCAGACAGTCATCCTCCAGGACAATGCCGGATTCCACATGGTCAAAAAACCATGTGATGGCAGATGAAACCGCCTTTCTGCAACCGAGATTGGTGTCGCGGAAAAGCGTTGTGACCTCGCACGGCCAAGTCACCGCATCCAGCACCGCCTGGCGGACTTCGGCGCACCGTTCGCATTCGCCCGGCTTGTCCGGCCGCGGGCCGTCGGCGGCAATGAACAGCCGCGCCGGACCTGCCTGCGCAATGCGCCGCAACACGCTTAAAGCGGCGTTTTTGCGGTTGAACACCAGCAGCAGCACGGGCGGGGACGCCTCATGTGTCATAAGCTGCATAAAAATCCAAGGTCTTTCGAAACGACAAGTGTGAATTGCTTGTCCCCGGAATATGTCGCCAACTTGTGATCGATGCCGTGCCGGCGGAGGGTGTCGGTCAAAAGCTTGGCCGCCCGCCTGTAACACGCTGTGTGGCTGTCATCGCAAAGAATGACAAATTGTTCCGCGAGACACTCTGGAATGAGGTGGATCAGATCGACCCGTCCGATCTTGTCCGCTTTCAACTCATTGGACGGCGCGTCGACGGATATCACGTCGAATTTTTGTCCGCGCAGGGCGTCCTCAAAACCTTCAAACTGGCGGGTTTCCATTCCGCAAAACGCGCGGCGACAATAGGGCAGCCGCATGATTTCAGTCCGCGGTGACAGGCTCCGGTTTTTTTTGTAAAACGCAATCCACTCCGCGCTGGCCTCCACAGTCACGTGCCGCGCCTCCGGCACATGTGCCGCGTATGCCGAGATCATGTCCGTCGATGTCCCAAGCCCGATATCCAGTATTGACTTTGGCCGCAACTCGTTCAGCACGCGGTAAAGCACGTACAAGTACGGATACCCGACAGCCCACCTTCCAGGCGAAAGCGGCACGCCGTGCAACCACGTGCTGCTCTTGATCGTGTCGTGAAAGATATTCGCCCAAAGGATTTCATCGCATTTTCCAAAGATGTCTCCGGGCAGGATGAAAATTTTTTGCAGAAACCGCTTCAACGTCAGCCAGTCGTGCATGTCAAATTTCCTTGCAAATTGTGAACACCAAAATGTTTTCCGAACTCCGCAAACTATACTGGTTTCACCGGTGTCTGTCGAATCGAAATCACCGGCCCCTGCGCGGGACGCCATTGTGTTTGCGATACACACCGCAATCGGCATGTGGTAAAATGCACGCTGTTTCAACACGAAAATCCATGCGTAATTTTTTCCACAGGTGGGCGGAACGGCTGATGCACGTTTTGGAGACGCCGGTCAACGTCTGTTTTCTGCTTCTCATCCCGCGTTTCGTCGAGGGAAAAATCAAGTTGTTCAAGCGGACCCTTGCGTATGCCGACAGCATGTCGTGCGCATACATGTACCGCGATATTTTTTTCAAACGGCTTTACGCGTTTGAAAGCACCAGCCCGGAGCCGGTTATTGTCGACCTCGGTGCAAACATCGGGCTGAGCGTGGTTTTTTTAAAACGGCTTTATCCCAGGGCGAGGATCACGGCGGTGGAGGCGGATCCGCATATCTTTCGGTTTTTGGAACGCAATGCCGCGGCGTTCGGGATCACCAACGTGCGTCTGATCAACGCGGCGGCGCACGATTGCGAGGCACGTCTCGGGTTTTACTCGGAGGGCGCGGACAGCGGGCACCTTGCGGAAGACGCGGCGGCGTCGTGCCAGGTGCAGGCGATTGACACGCGCGCGCTGCTTGAAAAAGAACCGGTGATCGACATGTTGAAGATGGACATCGAGGGCGCGGAAGGGCGCGTGCTCCGGCACTGCGCGCCGGCTTTGCGCCGCGTGCGCAACATGTACATCGAATATCATGGCGGCGCCTGCACGTTTCCGCTGGCCGACGTGTTGCGCCTTTTGGATGAGGCGGGGTTTGACTGCCAGGTGCAATCGCTTGAGACACCCCATGCGCCGCTTCTGGAGATGCGTGGCGCCAGCCCCAGGACATCGTGCGCGGGCCAGTATCATATTTTTGCCGTGAACCGCAGGCAGGAGGCGGAGGGGTGAGGGTGTTGCACATCACAACAGGCGATTCGGGCGGCGCAGGTTGGTCGGCGTGCCGGCTGCATCAGGGATTGCTTGGTGCTGACGTCGAAAGCCGTGTGCTTTGCCGCGAAGTCACCCGCTCTCAAGAAGGTGTCGAACGGTACGCCATCGCGCCGTGGAAATACCATGTCATGATGGCGTGGCGGTTTCGGAGCGTGCTGGGCAAGGCGGCGCGCGTCCTGCGCGATCCCTCGCCGGACTATGAGCAGTTTTCATTTCCGTTTTCCGCGTGCTCCGTCGAAATGCATCCGCTTGTCGAATGGGCGGACGTCATCAACCTTCACTGGATTGCGCATGTCGTGAATTATCCAACCTTTTTTGCGCGCGTAAACAAACCGTTGATTTGGACGTTGCACGACCAGAATCCGTTTTTGGGCGGCTTCCATTACGCGGGCGATGAGGCGCGCCATTCGTGGCCGGTCGACCGACGCCTGAAGGCGATGAAAACGCAAATCCTGCAGGCGACACGTAACCTGACGGTGGTGTCGCCCAGCCGTTGGCTCGCTGCCTGCGCCCGCGGAAGCGCGGCGTTCAGCGGGCGTCCGCACCGTGTCATTCCAAACGGCATCGACCTTGCGCTTTTTACGCCGCAACCGCGGGAGGCTGCGCGCGTGCGGTTTGGCATTCCGCGGGAAAAACACGTCGTGCTTTTTGTCGCCCAGCCCAGCGGCCCGGGCGCGTACCGCAAAGGCGTCGACCTGCTGGATCAATGCGCCGGACGCCTTCACGCCGCAGGGGTTCACCTGTGCGGCATCGCGCCGTTCAAGAACTCACACATCCAAGTCATTCCGCCAATGCGGCAGGAAGAGTTGCCCGCACTCTATTCCGCGGCGGATTTTTTGGTCGTGCCCAGCCGCGAGGACAATCTGCCGAACACAATGCTCGAGGCGATGGCGTGCGGGACGCCGGTCATCGGGACGCCGGTCGGCGGGATGCTGGATTTTGTTCGCACCGGCGAGACAGGCGTGCTGGCGAGGGATATTTCGGCTGAGGCGCTGGTCGACGCGGTACACGCGGCGTTGCATGATCATACGTTTGATCGCGCAAAAATCCGCGCGTTTGCGGAAGCGCATTTTTCACTGGAGCAACAGGCCGCCGCATATTGCGAGGTCTACCGTGAAGCGCTGGAAAACGCGCGATGATCCATCCATTTTTTGGCGGCATACCCGATCAGCAATAAAAGCATTGACGCGAGGCTCAGGTAAAAGTAGCGCGCGTTGCGATAGTCGCGCCGGAAGGTGACGGTATGTTCGCCCGCGGGAATTTCGACGCCCGCCCAGAAGAGCGAGGAGACGTAAACCGGAAGTCGCGTGCCATCTTCCAGTTTCGCAGTCAGCTTCGCGGAATATGGCAAACGCACGGTGAGAAAGGCGGGCGTCGTGGCACGGTAGCGGACACTGCCACGCGCGGGATCAAGCGTGAAATCCGAGGCAAGCAATTCGGCGGCTTGCAAGGCGTTGGTCGCGGACGGTGCGTCGGTCACGGGCGCGGACAGTGGATTGTAGCCGGGCGCAAACACCGCCGCATATTGCGCCTCGCGCGTCGCGGCGGAAATCCATTGCGTGGCGAACCACGCGTCGGGAAGCGCGTTCGCCATGCGAAGTAAGACAATGGACTTTTCTGACGGCTTGTCCGTGGAACGCGGAATGCCATTGATGATATCATAGTACCATGCGTTGGAAACCGCCGTCGGATTCGCGCGCACGGTTTGCTCCGCACGCGGCTTGTCCAGCCAGATGAAACGCGCGCCCGCGAGTTGCGCGTAACGCACATACGGATTTTTCGAGGTTGAAAACACGGATTGGTAAAGCCGTACCACCGGCGAGTCCGGATCACTTTGCGGCGAAAGTCCCGTGCCGGAAACACCTTGCCGGCGCAATGGCCAGGTCAAGCGTGTGTCGCCGCGCAACGCAAATATGAAGTCACAGTTGGAGACAAGCTGGTTGGTCTCATTTTCAAAAATCGCTTGCGCGGGCGACGGCGTGTAATTCATGCGGACGTCCTGCGCCCTGACAAAGGGTTTGGCTACGGTATAGGTGTCGATCGCGAGAAAGGCGGAGAGCAACAACAGCGCGTAAGTTGTTTGTCTTTGATTGAGCAACCACACGCATCCGGCGAGGATGAGAGCGGCCCACATGGGATGCCGAAACGCGTGGGCGGCGTTGCGGAGGAAGGCGGCTTTAGTCGGTTCGGGGATTTTTCCCAGCGTGGTCGTGAGCTGTGGTGCCCACTGCGGCAGCGTGATCATGCTGGCGACAAAACACGTCGCGGCGCACACGCTCAGCACAATCAATATGTTGCGCGTCGTCGTCTGCGAAAGCGGTTGGCGTAGCAATGTCGTGAGTCCCATCGCAAAGCCAAATGCGGCGGCCCATTCCACCACGCGGATGAATTTTACCGGCGCGCGCAAAAACGACATGTAGGGAATCGCGTAAAAAAGTTTGTAAAACGGCGTGTAGCGTCCGAACGCCAGCAGTAGCGCGACGACACCGACCACTGTCCAAAACGGCACGTCACGCAGCGCCTTTTCCGTCTTTCGCCGCATGACATACATGACCACCGCAAGCAATCCGATCAGCAGCGGCGCGAGCCCGATGTACACCGTGTGCTGGCGGAAATTCGGGAACCCCTGCTTCGTCTCCTCCCATTCCCACGCGCGCCCGAGCCGTCCCCAATAAGGCCGTTCGCGGGTCGTCGAATCCACGCCCTTGTACATCGGTGCGATCAGCTCCACCGATTCCTCCGGCGGCAGACTCCAGTTCGTCGCGAAAATCCATTTCTCCTGCGCGCTCTCCTGCACCGCCGGATTCGCCTTCGTCTGCGCGATCACCGCCTGGCGTCCCGGCAGCAGCGTCGTGAACACATTGTGCAACGTACCCGCGCTCGTCAGCGCAAAAAACACCAGCGCCATTGCCACGCCGCCCGCCAGCTTCCAAACCTTCGCGTTTCGCCACGCCTCGGTCGCCAAAATCCACACCGCGTAAAGCGCCGCCGCCGCAAGTCCGACCGGCCCGAAATCCGGCGAGCTCATCAGCGTCCACCCGGCGGCCGCGCCCGCCAGCGCGAAGTAAAACAATTTCTGTTGCGATAATGCCCGCGGCATCGCGCCCATCACCACCATCAGGTACACCGTCATGTCGAAAAATCCCCGGTGTCCCGCCGACACCAGCGTAAACGAATACCCCGCGAACCCCAGCGCGCCGCCCGCGATCAACGCCGGCAACCGGTCCGCCCCGCGCGCCGTGAACCACCACGCCCCCGCCAGCATCACCAGCAGCGGCGCGATCAAATACGCCGCGTCATGCGCCACCAGCGGCGGCAAAACCACCGGCAAAAAACTCAGCGGCCCGAAACTCGTCCCCTCCACCCGCGCGTTGTCCATCATGATTTGAAACGTGTTCCGCAAATACATCGGCGCGTCGTCCGGCGTCCACAGCACCTGATAATACCCCATCACCGGCATGAACAGCGCCACCCCGAACATCACCCACACCAGCGCCGGCCAGCACGACGCCAAAACCCGCAAAAATGTTTTCATGCCCGCCACTATACCGCGTTTAAAAATCCCGCGCAACCCAAACACCAAAACGCGCCCGTGGCAGAGCCCGGCCTCTGCCACAATACCATTTGCCAACCTTCCGCTTTTCCGCCACAATGACCGCATGTCTTCCCCCTTCCATTTGCAGGCGCCTTTCCCGCCCTCCGGCGACCAGCCCGAAGCCATCGCCGCGCTCGTCAACGCCCTGCGCAACGGCGAGAGCCGCGTCGCGCTCGAGGGTGTCACCGGCTCCGGCAAAACCTTCACCATGGCCAATGTCATCGAGCAACTCGGCCAGCCCACACTCATCCTCTCACACAACAAAACTCTCGCCGCCCAGCTCTTCACCGAACTCAAAGCCTTCTTCCCCAACAACGCCGTCGAATATTTTATTTCCTACTACGACTACTACCAGCCCGAGGCCTACATCCCGCAGACCGGCACCTTCATCGAAAAAGACGCCTCCATCAACGAAGAAATCGAACGCTACCGCCTCGCCGCCACCAACGCCCTCCTCGGCCGCCGCGACGTCATCATCGTCGCCTCCGTCTCCTGCATCTACGGCCTCGGCTCGCCCGAAGACTACCGCTCCATGCTCGTCGACCTCGCCCCCGGCCTCGCCCTCCGCCGCGACGACATGCTCCAGCAGCTCATCGACATCCAATACCAGCGCAACGACTTCGAGCCCAAGCCCGGCCTCTTTCGCGTCCGCGGCGACATCGTCGACATCTTCCCCTCCTACACCCAGTCCGCCTTCCGCGTCGAATTTTTCGGCGACACCATCGACGTCATCCGCGAGCTCGACCCCACCTCCGGCCGCATGGGCCCGCCCCTCCGCCGCGCCCTCATCTCCCCCGCCCGCCACTTCGTCATGCCCCGCGAAAAAATCAACGCCGCCATCCACGCCATCCGCCACGAACTCAAGCAGCGCGTCGCTGAATTCGAAGCCGCCAACAAACTCCTTGAAGCCCAGCGCATCCAGGAGCGCACCAACTTCGACATCGAAATGCTCCAGGAACTCGGCTACTGCTCCGGCATCGAAAACTACTCCCGCCACCTCGCCCGGCGCCCCGCCGGCGAAGCCCCCGCCTGCCTCCTCAACTACTTCGACCCCGGCTTCCTCACCATCATCGACGAATCCCACGCCACCCTCCCCCAGCTCCGCGCCATGTTCAACGGCGACCAGGCTCGCAAGCAAACCCTCGTCGACTACGGCTTCCGCCTCCCCTCCGCCAAAGACAACCGCCCCCTCAACTTCGACGAAGTCCTCACCCGCGTCGGCCCCATCCTCTTCACCTCCGCCACCCCCGGCCCCTACGAACGCCAGACCGCCACCACCCTCGCCACCCAGGTCATCCGCCCCACCGGCCTCCTCGACCCCCCCATCGAAATCCGCCCCCTCACCCACCAGATCGACAACGTCATCGAAGAAATCCGCGCCACCGCCGAAGCCGGCCATCGCACCCTCGTCACCACCCTCACCAAACGCACCGCCGAAGACCTCACCGCCTACCTCCGCAAGCTCGACCTCCGCGTCGAATACCTCCATTCCGACATCGACGCCCTCCAGCGCGTCGACATCCTCCGCCGCCTCCGCCTCGGCGAATTCGACTGCCTCATCGGCATCAACCTCCTCCGCGAAGGCCTCGACCTCCCCGAAGTCGCCCTCGTCGCCGTACTCGACGCCGACAAAGAGGGCTTCCTCCGCTCCCAAACCTCCCTCATCCAAACCGCCGGCCGCACCGCCCGCCACCAGGACGGCCGCGTCATCCTCTACGCCGACAAAACCACCGACGCCATCCGCGCCACCCTCGACATCACCGCCGCCCGCCGCCAGCGCCAAATCGACTACAACACCCAACACCACATCACCCCCCGCACCATCCAGCGCGCCATCCACGAACACGTTCTTACCCGCGACACCGCCCGCAACGTCGAAACCCACTTCGTCGCCGAAGACTCCGCCCAATACGACCTCCAGCAAACCATCGCCAGCCTCCAGGCCGAAATGCTCGACGCCGCCAACCACCTCGAATTCGAACGCGCCGCCGCCCTCCGCGACGAACTCAAACAGCTCCAGGGTCAGTCCCCCGCCGCCATCGTCGAAAAAACCTCCGCCGCCTATCCCACACCCGCCCGCAAACGCCCCCGCAAAAAATAACACAACGGGGTGCAAGCAAGACAGACGACGCGTAGCACACCGCAGGTCTTCTTGTCTGTCATGGTGCTTGCAAATATACTAGAGGGAACCTCTCATCATAGCATGCAGGAGAAAAATGAATGATTCGATTTTCCCATTTTGCATTCGTGTTCATCTGTGCAAGGGTTGTGTTGGGAGCCTCTCATCATGGTTTGCAGGATGAAAAATGAATTATGAGAGGCTCCCTATACTTGTTCCAAAACCAGTTTCCCTTTGGAGGGCGAGCGTCCTCGCGAGCCGCAACAGGAGGGTTTCAGCAAACAATGTGCGGCCATCCGGCAAATCAACCGGGCCTCTTCGTGCGGCTCGCGAGGACGCTCACCCTCCATGTTCAGGTTTTGGAACAAATCTAATAACAACGCGCTACTTGTGGTGTGGCACGACCTCTGCCACGCCACCGCGTGTCGGGGGCCACGTCCTGGTCCTCGATGAGCTTTTGCGTGGCCGCATCCCAGACGCGCCACGTCTGGGCAAGCTTCGGCGCCACGCCGCTGCTTGCGGGGACGTACTGGACCTCCCACGCGAAGACGGTTTTGTCGGGGATGCCGGCGTCACTCGTTGACGTCTCATCATCACTCGGCTTGCCGGGTGTCGAAAGCACAGTAACCTTCATCGTGCGGGTCTGCCCGTCCTCGCCGACGACGGGCAGTTGCATCTCACGCGGCTCTATGACCTTGTCCGTTGCCGCCGCGCCATCATCGGCCTCGATTTTGTCCGGGTCGAGATTGATGTGCTTGTACGGATCCTTAGAACCGGTGATGACCTCACTCTTCTTTTCGCCGTGGCCGGCCTGCACCGCCGCCGCGGGCGCGGGCTTGTTGGCGTTGATTTGGGCGGCGGGCTTGACCTTGCCGGTGGCGCGGCTGTCGCGGTCGTAACGCGACTGCGTGCGTGTGCGGAAGGCGCGCATGAGGTCGGCCGCCTCGTCGATGGAGAGTTTTTCGCACGGCGCGAACTCGGCGTGGCAGAGCAGCGTCGACGATGAGACCTCGACGCTTTGGCAGGGCATGCTGCACTTCGCGCGGCTCGCCCTGGACGCCGACGCGTGCGCCTACTACGCCACCGCCGAGGAACGGCGGCTCCGCCACATCCTCCACGCGATCGAGGCCGACCTGACCTTCTTCCGCGGGGACGGCCATGACGACGCCTACCTCGTCGACATCTACCACAACGCCGGCGCGCCCGCCTACACAACCATCGACGACATCCCCGCCAAACACCTCAAGCTCCTCGTCCAGATCGCGGACAGCTACGTTCGGAAGATTCGCCAAAATGCGGACTTGAAATTTGGAAACTCCCCTCCGCTGGTGAGCCGTGGCGCATTCGCGGCTA
>JAVBOU010000196.1:0-4754 GCA_031550185.1 Kiritimatiellia bacterium
CCGCCAGTTCTTTGACGGTTGAAATGAGGGCAAGGGCCTGTTCGGCGGTTTGTGAGCCGAAGAGCAGCAGGGGTGCTGAACCGCCGCGTCCGTTGATCGCGCAAAAGGGTGTGAAGAGCTGCCCGCGCAGGGTGTTGGCAACCACGATCAAGGTGGACATCATGGCGGACCCGGACGTGGCAAAGCCAAATGTCGGCGACATGCTTTCCACCGCCGCCACGGGCAATTTGCAGCCGGCGGTGATCACGAAGATCAACCGCACGCGCGGCAACAAGTCATTCATGATTGCCTCCCCATCACCACGGCGGAAATGGAGACCCGCGAAATCGACATGACGGAAATCGACGTGCGTTATTTGCCGGTCGCCACGCTGGAAGACTTGGAACCCGCCAGCTTCGACGCGGCCACCAACATGCTGACCTTCTCCACACACCCCCAACGCGTCACCATCCCCGCCGCCGGTTCGCTGAAGGTTGGCGGCACATGGCCCGAAGGCGCGCGTGTTTTTTGCGTCATCTCTACGCCGACATCCTTCACCCTCGGTACCGGCGTTGCCGTCGCCAACAACGGCACGCTGACGGCCAACCGGAATATCCACGCCTACGCCTGGCGGGTGGGGGCGAAGTATTACATCCAGCCGGTACACACCGAAACAAAATAACAAAAGCCCCGGACGCCTGAAACGTTCGGGGCTTCTTGTCTTCAAAATTTACGACCTGAGATTACGTCGCGCAGGTATCGCGCGAGACCTGCGTATCCCCCGCGCGATGCCCGCGCGAATGATCATCCTTCAACTCCACACCCTTTTCATCCCATGCACTTTCGACGGTACGAACCCTTTTCGTTTTCAGGTTACAACCCCTTTCGTTAATTCGCGAAGGGTACAACGTGCGGTGTGTTTCGCGTCGTCTGCCTACATTGTCATGGGGAATTTTTTGATGAGGGCGAAGAGGGCGTCGAGCTGCTGGTTGGGCGGGCCGGGTTTGAGGGAGGGGAGGCGGTTGTTGATGAGAAGGGGATCGCGGGAGGCGTCGCGGAAGAGATGGAGTTTGTTGTCGCGGGATTCGACGCGGCAAAGGCCGCGCTGGGCGGCGAGGACGCGGATTTCGTTCATGCGAAGGAGGCGCAGAACAGGGGGAGGAGGGGGACCGAAACGGTCGCGGATTTCGTCGCGAAGGGCGGAGATGTCGCGCAGGTGGGAGGCTTCGGCGAGGCGGCGGTAGAGGGCGACGCGGTGGGATTCGTCCTCGATGTAGGTGTAGGGGAGGGCGGCGGCGGAGGGGTCGTCGGGGGAGAGGTTGAGGAAGTCGAGGGTGAGGGTGACGTCGACGAGGGTGGGTGGTTTTTCGCCTTTGAGCTGGGCGACGGTGCGCTTGAGGAGCTGGCAGTAGAGGGTGAAGCCGACGGCGGCGATGTGGCCGGACTGGCGGGAGCCGAGGAGGGAGCCGCCACCGCGGAGCTCGAGGTCGCGGAGGGCGAGGTTGTAGCCGGCGCCGAGGCCGGTGTGTTTTTGGAGGGCGGCGATGCGCTGGCGGGCGTCTTCGTCGATGTGGCCGTGGTCGGGGAGGAGGAACCAGGCGAAGCCTTTGTGGGAGGAGCGGCCGACGCGGCCGCGGAGCTGGTAGAGGTCGGCGATGCCGAAGCGGTCGGCGCGGTGGACGATGATGGTGTTGGCGCGGGGGATGTCGAGGCCGTTTTCGACGAGGGTGGTGCAGAGGAGGAGCTGGGTCTGGCCGTTTTCGAAGGCGCGCATGACGGGGGCGAGTTCGGCGGGGGGCATTTGGCCGTGGGCGACGGCGATGGTGGCTTCGGGGACGAGGCGGCGGAGGCGCTGGTACATGAGGTGGATGGTGGCGACGCGGTTGAAGAGGAAGTAGATTTGGCCGTCGCGGGCGAGTTCCTGGCGGATGGCGGTGCGGAGGGTTTCGTCGGCGTCGCGGACGACGCGGGTTTCGACGGGGAGGCGTTCGCGGGGAGGGGTTTGGAGGAGGGACATGTCGCGAGCGCCGGTCATGGACATGTAGAGGGTGCGGGGAATGGGGGTGGCGGAGAGGGTGAGGATGTCGACGGTGGCGCGGAGGTGTTTGAGGGCTTCTTTGTGGGCGACGCCGAAGCGCTGTTCTTCGTCGATGATGAGCAGGCCGAGGTCTTTGAAGGTGATGCCGGGCTGGAGGAGGGCGTGGGTGCCGATGACGATGTCGATGGCGCCGGCGGTGAGCTGGTCGATGACGTTTTTGCGCCAGGCGGGGGTGCGGAAACGGCTGAGGACTTCGATGCGGAAGGGGTAGTCGGCCATGCGCTCGCGGAGGGTTTCGTAGTGTTGCTCGACGAGGATGGTGGTGGGGGCGAGGAAGGCGACCTGCTTGCCGTTCATGACGGCGATGAAGGCGGCGCGCATGGCGATTTCGGTCTTGCCGTAACCGGCGTCGCCGCAGACGAGGCGATCCATGGGGCGCGCCGCGGCGAGGTCGGCCTTGACGTCACGGATGACGCGGGTTTGGTCGGGCGTTTCCTGATAGGGGAAGGACGCCTCGAAGGCGTTCATCCACGGGAGGTCGACCTGGAAGGCGTGGCCGGGCAGGGTTTGGCGGCGGGCCTGGGTTTCGAGGAGGGAGGCGGCGAGGTCGAGAATGGCGCGCTCGGCGTCGTGCTTTTCGCGGGTCCAGCGTTTGCCGCCGATGCGGTGGGAGGCGACGCGCACGCCCTTGACGCCGACGTAACGGCTGATGAGATGGGTGTGCGAGACGGGGACGTGGATGCGCGTGTTGTCGGCGTATTCGAGGGTGAAGACTTCGACGCGGCGGCCGTCGATTTCGATTTCGGTCGCGCCGCAATAGGTGCCGATGCCGTAGTCGAGATGGACGACGCGGTCGCCGAGTTCGAGGTCGGCGATGGCTTCGAGGGCGGCGCCGCGGTGCGCGACGGCGTCGGGCGTGGAGCGGCGGACGAGGTGCTTGCGGATGGCGTAGAGGTCGGGTTGCGCGACCACGGTGAGGTCGCCGAGGACAAAGCCGCCGGAGAGCGCGAGCTTCGCGACAACGAGCGGAATGTCGGGGCCGATTTCGCGGGTGATGAGGTCGCAGGTGCCGGCGGTGTCGACGCAAATGTGAATGGCCTCGCCCGCCTGCGCGCGCGTTGTCAGCGAACGCAAAAGGCGTTGCCGCGCGGTGGCCAGCGCGTCGGGATGCCGGAGGTCGTCCTGCATGTCCGCAAGCCCCGCAAAGGGCGCGACGCGCAGCGGAATCGCGGGTGTGTCGCGCGGCGCGGGATCGCCGGAAAAAATCTGCAACACCGAGGGAATCGCGTCGGCCACATCGCAAAGTTTGTCAAAGGGAATGACGTGCGGAAATTCCTTTTCGCGCTGGCGGGCGTGTTGCGCGAGGCGGTCGTGATCGAGCCAGAGCAACGTCGAACCCGGCGGCAGGCGTTGGAGCAACGACGTCTGCGAACGGAGGTTGGCGGGCGACACGCACGGCGTGATTTCCTCTTCCAAAATCTTCTCCACCGACACTTGCGTGGACGGATCGAAGCGGCGGAGCGACTCCAGCGTGTCACCAAAAAATTCCGCGCGAACCGGCAGCGCGCGCGTCACCGGCCAAATGTCGACCACGCCGCCATGCACCGAAAAATGCCCCTTCTCCGCGGTCTCATGGCTGCGCGTGTAACCGCCCTCCACCAGGTTCTCCAGCAGCGCGTTGAAGTCGACCGTGTCGTGAATCTTGAGTCGCCGCGTCGCCCGTTCAAGCGCCTGCGGATCCGGCGACTTTTGTTGAAGCGCGGCCACCGACGCTAGAATCACCGGCGCGTGATGCAGCGTTTGCGAACCCGCCAGCGCGCGCAACACGTCGATGCGAAATCCCTGGAGATCGAGGTCCGACTCCGGCGACTCGCCCTCCAGCGGCGGAAAGAAAAGCGGCGTGTCCTGTGGTTCCGCCAGCGCCTGCGTGTCCGCGTACAGCATCTCCAATTCCGGATTGCCCGGCGTCACCACCACCACCGGCGCCGCCGGCCGCAACCGCGCCAACGCCAATCCCGCCAGCGCCGCCGACGCGCCCGGAAGCTGCGGCAGGCTGTAACGTTTCTGCGTCCACGGGAACGACGCGCGCAACGCCGCGGTGAAGGTTTGGAGAAAGGCGGAGGACATTTGGAGGGATGAATGATAAATGATGAATGATGAAAAGGAAAGCGTCCAATGACACGATATTTGCGAAACAGATGAATACAGATTTTGATGGTGTTGTTGAATGCCCGTTGTAATCCAAGTACGAATTTATCAGTACTGTTTTCTGCAAATTCAACGAAAATGTATTTGTAGCCCCTTTGGGGTTGACGAAATGCGCGAAACGCGGATGAATTGCGCGCGGAAGTCGAGCAAGCGTTTGCGATTATTCCGGGCCAAAATGGTTGAATCTACACGCGCTTTACGCGGAGTCAGCGCGGAAAACCAACCGCGATGAGCTAGACAGTGTAGTCATGAGTTTTTAAGTCGTATGATCATGCATGCAATATGGACGCATGCCAGAAATGAGGAGGTCCTCTTCGCATACCGCGTGGCCACGCCGCGCCAGCCTTTGAGTCGCAAAAAAGCGTTCTCCACCAGATGCCGCAACCGCTACAAATACAGGTCGCAAGCGCGTTGAACCTTGCGGTTCTTGCGGCCGGGAATCACCACCAGCATCCCCGTGTCAGCCGCGTATTGGACAATCGCATCCGTGTCGTACCCGCGATCCCCGACCAACGCCGCCGCGTCCAGC
>JAVBOU010000039.1:0-24137 GCA_031550185.1 Kiritimatiellia bacterium
GGAAGACCAAACGCATCCACGGCCAGATGTACCTTGGTGTTGAGCCCCCTTTTGTGAGCCCCATGTCCTCGTTTGCGCCGCGCGCGCCGGCCGCGTGGGGATGGACCTTCACATGGCTCGCGTCGATCATCAGCCACTCCATGTCAGGCTCATCGATGAGCACTTCAAAAGTTTTTCCCAGAGCCCCTTGTCGCGCCAACGGATGAAGCGCCGGTGGGTGTTGCTCCAGCCCCCGTAATCGGACGGCAAATCACGCCACGGCGCGCCGGTGCGGACGACCCACAGCACGGCGTTGACGAACTGGCGGTTGTTTTTCGCCACGCCTCCCCAGACGCCTTTTCGTCCTGGCAAGTGGTTTTCGATTTTTTGCCAGTGTGCGTCGGACAGGTCATGGCGTCGGTGTGCGGGGGAGGTGTCGTTCATGCATGAAAGTATGCCAAAATCATGAAAACAGGGAAAGGTAAATCTCATGACTACACTGTCTAATACGAAATAGTCGTCCCTTAAAAACACAAAAACACCAGGAGATCTTGTTTGAGACATTGGGGTCGCTCATTCCAGAGCCGGAGTCAACAGATAAATTTTTTCCGGCCCCACGCCGGGGTGTGGGTTTTTTGTTCATGGCTTTGATTCCGTTACGTTGGGCACGAGGGAAAGGGTTCGATTCCGAATCCGTCGGGAGTTCGTCGCGTGGATCGAGGAGGCGGGAGGCCTTCCGTCCAGTCGCTCATCAGGGTTTATGCGGGGCGCCCTTGCGGGGGCCGGCACTGCCTCCTTGAATCCGTAAGAAGAGACCTTGGGGTCGTATTTATACCCGTGACATTTCTCCCTGTGGGGTGGGGACATTGGTCGTCTTGATACCCGCGATATTTCGCGAATTTGTTCATCTTGTACCCTTCGTTAGTTTGTGTTAGGCTTCTTTCAATATAGTGTTTTCGATCAACATCGGCACATGTGTGAAAATGTCATGCCGCAGGAAAACATTCGTTCCTCGCCCCAACGGGGCAGGTCATTCCAGCCCAGGGCAACGCCCTGGGTTAAGGCATAAATCAAAATTGCGCCCTGAAAGGGCAGGTTAATTTCGGCGGTTCAATCCCACGCGTTCGCTCAAAATTCACCTGCCCCGTTGGAGGACATTGGGGTCGGCTTTAAACATTCAACATTTCGCCTCGTCGCAATGTTGTGCAAAACACGTTTGTCAAGTTGGGTATAACGGTTATGGTCATTATGGAGTGCGGCGATTTATCGCCGCTTTTCCGTTGGCTCTTCATAACCTCCCGTCCCTGACGGGACGGAAAATCGTTCATATTGCGTTTTTTACCGACATTCCGTCCCTAACGGGACGGCAAGCATGACGCGGCATTTGCTATATGATGCAGGGCAAAAGTAAATGCTGTTGCCCTGGGTTCACGCTCATCTTTCCTTGCAATTTATCGTTTTTTCCGATATTGTAATGGTTTCAGATCACTCACGTTCACTACACACAACTGCCATGAGTACATATAACTGGACTTTCTTCAAGGCCGCCGGCGTCGATCAGGTGCAATTCAACTCCGGGGATGATTTCGCGCATCTTTCGGAACTCGACGAAAAGCTTTGGTCCGTCTTGGCATGTCCCACGCAGGGAATCTGTTTCGACGCGAAAACACTGGCCTTTTTGGACGCCGACAAGGACGGCCGCATTCGTGTCAAGGAGATCCTCAATGCCACGGACTGGATGACGCGCGGCCTCAAAGATCCCGAGGCGTTGCTGAAAAATTCCGCCGAACTCACGCTCGCCGACCTCAACACCGCCACGCCCGACGGCACGCATTTGCGCGACACCGCCCAGTCCCTGCTCAACTATATCGGCAAGCCCGACGCGTTGAAAATCACGCCCGAAGACATCAAGACC
Source organism: Kiritimatiellia bacterium (assembly GCA_031550185.1). Lineage (GTDB taxonomy): Bacteria > Verrucomicrobiota > Kiritimatiellia > RFP12 > JAVBOU01 > JAVBOU01. The sequence continues at coordinate 1,895 of JAVBOU010000039.1, forward strand.
CAGGCGTTTCTCTTCGCCAACACCCGCTTCAATGGCGATGGCGTGTTGCCCGCCTCTAGCGCCGACGATCCCGCGCTCCAGGACGTCATCAAGGACATCCTCGCCTGCACTCCCGCGCCCGCCACCGATCTCAACGGCCAGCCCGGCATCACCCGCGTGCAACTCGAAGCCTTTGTCGCCGGCGCCACCGATTTCCTCGCCTGGAAGTCCCAGCCCGAAAACGACCCCGCCATCCTCCCGCTCGGTGACGCCGACACACCCGCCGCCGTTGCCGCTTACATGGCCGTCGCCGCGAAAATCGACGATTTCTTCACGCGTTGCCGCCTCATCGCGTACGACACGCGCGCCGCCGCGCCGCTCAACCGCGCCGAGGCCGACTACTCCACTTTCAGCGCCAACACGCTTTCCAGCCAGAGCGAGGACCTCGCCTCCTTCCCGCTCACCAAGCCCCAGGCGCACACCACGCTTCCGCTGGTTGCCGGCGTCAATCCTTATTGGGCCGCCGCGCTGACCGCCTTTCGCCTCACCACCCTCACGCCCTTCCTCGGCGAAAACAAAACCCTCTCCGAAGCCCAGTGGGAAGCCCTCAAGCCGCGCCTCCAGCCCTACCTCGACTGGATCGCCAAAAAGCCCGCTTCGCCTGTTGAAAAACTCAGCGTCACGCGCATCCGCGAAATCCTCGAACCCGAGCGCATCGAGGCCCTTCTCGCCCTCTTCGACGAGGAGGACAAAGGCGCCGTCCAAACCGCCTCCATCGCCGAACTCGACAAATTTCTCTGCTTCCATCAGCACCTCAACCGCTTCATCAACAACACCGTTTCCTTCTCCGATTTTTACGATCCCAACATCACCGAAATGTCCCGCGCCGGCCGCCTCTACATCGACGGCCGCGCCTGCGACCTCACTGTCTTCGTCCACGACGTCGCCGCCCACTCCACCCTCGCCACAAACGCCAAAACCTGCCTCGTCTACTGCCTCTGTTCCCATCCCTCCACCGCTGAAAAAGTCAACATCTGCGCCGCCGTCACCACCGGCTTTGCCGAAACCCTCTGGATCGGCCGCAACGGCCTTTTCGTCGACCGCAGCGGCAAAGAATGGGACGCCACCGTCATCAAAATGATCGACAACCCGATCTCCCTCAAGGAGGCCTTTTGGTCCCCCTGGATCAAGCTCCGAACCATGCTCGGCGACCAGATCAAAAAGCTCCTCTCCGACAAACAGGACGCCGCGCTCAACGCCGCTTCCGCCTCTGCCAACACCGCCCTCACCACGCCCGTCGCCGCCGCCACGCCGCCGCCCAAAATGGAAGGCGCCGCCCTCGCCTCCTCCGTCGCCGCCCTCGGCATCGCCGTCGGCCTCATCGGCGCCGCCATCGGCAGCCTCCTCTCCGCTGTCGCCAAACTCGCCCTCTGGAAAGTCTTCGTCGGCATCGCCATCATCATCCTCGCCGTCTCCCTTCCCTCCGTCATCATCACCTTCTTCAAGCTCCGCCATCGCGACTTCACCCCCATCCTCAACGCCTGCGGCTGGGCCGTCAACCATCCCATCCGCATCACCTTCGCACTCGGCAAACGCTTCACCGCCGAAAGCGTCCTTCCCGCCGGCGCCAAACGCCAATTCACCGATCCTTACGCCGACAAGCCCATCGGCAAACTCCTCTGGTTCTGGGGCTTTATCATCCTTCTCATCCTGGCCCTCCTCTACGGCGGCTACCGGCTCGACCGTCACCTCGACAATCGAACCTCCGAACCCGTTCCCGCGGAACAATAACCGCGCTCCGAACGTCAAAAGCCAGCCGTGGCGTGGCACGACCCCTGCCACGCCACAACCGGCAGACGCGCCGACGCGTCGCGATTATCAATACACAGTACGAACTCGTCACGCCTTCACGCCTGACCACCAGTCCGTATTTCCCTTCCGGCGCAACCCGCCTTTTCCTTTCACCTTTTCAAAACGTCCCCATGCAACAACTCTCCAACGCCCTCATCAACAGCGCGCTCGCCCACAACGCCACGCTCGCCGTCGCCGAATCCTGCACCGGCGGCCGCATCGCCGCCGAACTCACCGCCATCCCCGGCTCCTCCACCGTCTTCCTCGGCGCCATCGTCGCCTACGCCAACGCCATCAAACACGACCTCCTCCACGTTCCCCAGGAAACCCTCGACCGCCACGGCGCCGTCTCCGCCGAAACCGCCCACGCCATGGCCGACGGCCTCCGCCTCGTCACCGGCGCCACCCACTGCCTCGCCACCACCGGCATTGCCGGCCCGACCGGCGCCACCGCCACCAAACCCCTCGGCCGCGTCTACATCGCCCTCGTCACGCCCAAAGAATCGCGCGTCGAACGCTTCCAGTTCACCGGCACCCGCCACACCATCCAGCGCCTCGCCACCGAATCCGCCCTCCGCATCCTCCTCACGTCACTCTCGGCATGATGACGCTAAACACCAGCATCCCCAGCACCATCGCCAAGCCGATCAACTTCACCGGATGCAACTTGAACCGCCACTCCACCGCCAGCAACACCACAAAAATCACCGCCGTGGCAACGTCCAACCCCTGCCACGAAAACAGCGCCCCTTCCTTGTGCTTAAAAAATAACAGCAACCCCAGCGTCCACACCGCCGCCGAAATCAACCCCAGCACCGCCGGCCTCACCCCCGTCATGCCCGCCTTCACCCAGCGGTTGTCCGAAAACCCCGCAAAACAACGCGCGACCACCAGCAAAATCAAAAACGACGGCAAAATCACGCCGCACGTCGCCACCAGCGCCCCTGTCACCCCTTCCGTTTGCATCCCCACAAACGTCGCCGTGTTCACCGCAAACGGACCCGGTGTCACCTCCGCCACCGCCATCAAATTCGTCAACTGCTCCAGCGTCATCCATCCGCGTCCCGTGATCTCCTCCTGCATCAGCGGAATCATCGCGTAGCCTCCGCCGATCGTGAAGAGTCCGATCTTAAAAAACACGCAAAACAACTCAAACACGACCCACCTCAGCGAATGCGGTTTTTTGACGCAAAGACGCGAAGGACGCAAAGAGACGCAAAGATTTTTTCTTTGTGCTTCTTTGCGTCAAATCCGTTTGTTCATGACGATTTTGAACCACGAATGAACACGAATAAACACGAATTTTTGATGTGTGCATGATGTATTCGTGTCTATTCGTGTTCATTCGTTGTTCAATCCACAGAGCCGCAAAAACATTTTTTGCGTCAAGCACCATCCCCGCCAAACATAAAAAAATATTCATTTTTTCTTTGCGCTCCTTTGCGTCCTCTGCGCCTTTGCGTCAAATCTCCCCCGCCACAACTCAAGCAACATCCCCGCCGCCAGCGCCATCAAAATCACCCACACCGCGCCCAGACTCGAAAACGCCGCCAGCACAAACGCCCCCACTCCCACCGCAAAATTAAAAATCGTCGCCCGCGAATGCCGCCCCAGCTTCCGCACCGCCCCAATGATCAGCACCAGCACCCCCGCGCGAATCCCCGCAAACGCATACCCCACCCACGCCCACTCCTGAAACCGCTCAAAAAAAAGCGCGATCACGCCAATGATCACCAGCGACGGCATCACCACCCCCACCGTCGCCGCCAAACTCCCCCAAAAACCCGCCACACGATACCCCACAAACGTCGCCATATTCACCGCAATCACCCCCGGCGTCGCCTCCGCGATCCCCAAAATATCCAGCACCTCCTCATGCGTCACCCATCCGCGACCCTCCACCACCTCCCGTTCAATCAGCGGCACCATCGCATACCCCCCGCCAAACGTGAACGCCCCGATCCTCAGAAACGTCGCAAACAACTTCCGCACCCGCCCCGCATAATCCGCGTTCACGCCGGTTTCCCCGCAACGCCTGTTTTGAAACGCTCAATCTCCGCGTCGCGCCCAAACACCAGCACCCGGTCATCCTCCTGCACCACCTCCTCATCCTCCGCGACGATCAAAATCCGCGGCAGCGTCGGCGTCTCCTGCAACCGCCGGATCGCCAGCAACCGCACCCCAAAATCACGCCGCACCTGCAGCTCGCCAACCTTTTTCCCCACGATCATCTTCGGCGGCACCATCTCCGTCACGCTCACGCCTTCGCCCAGCTCATAATTCTCCAGCGCATTCCCCCTCACCAGCGTCTGCGCCAAATGCCGCGCGTGCGACCGTTCCGGAAACACAATCATGTCCGCGCCCACCCGCTTCAACACCCGTCCCTGCACATCCGTCACCGCCTTCGCCACCACCGTCCCAATGCCCAGCTCCTTGCAATTCACCGTCGCCAGAATGCCGCCCTCCAGACTCTCCCCCGTTGCCACCACCACCACATCGCACGACGCAAACCCCGCATCCTGCAACGCCCGCAAATTCGTCGCATCACCCTCCACCGCGCGCGCTACCCATTGCATCGCCTCCTTCACATTCTCCATGCTCGCATCCATGAGCAACACATCCGCCTTCTTCTCAAAAAGCGCCTCCGCCAACGCGAGCCCAAAATTTCCCGCCCCGATGATTCCGATTCGTTTCATGGCCCATATTGTACCACGAAACCCCCGCCGCACCGTAAAAGTTTTTACAGTGCTTGAACACTCCCCCTCTCATGAGAAGTGACATATTTATTGATTTGTGATATTCGCCAGCAGCACAACAACATGACCCTGGCGCACAAGTCTTTTGTTTGACAATTTGGCAATAAGGCCTATACTTTGCGACATGTTTATGCTGGATTAACGCATGTTATGTGTGAAAATCCACCAACCCCAAGGTGTTGTTATGAAGCCAATCATTGTGGTGTTGTTATTGTGCGCGATATCGTTGATCCCTGCCGCGTTGCGCGCCCAACCCGGCGACTGGAGCAACAACCGCGACGCGAGTTGGAGCTATTCCCTAACATCTGGCGCCACGAATACGATTGCTACTGCCGGAGAGCTCGCACAATTCGCCTATCTGATCAATCAAGGCCATAATTTTACGAACACGGTGACCGTCATTACGGAGAGCATCGACCTCGCGGCGTATGATTGGACGCCAGCCGGTCATGAGAACTGTTTCTTCCAAGGCACGCTGACCGCGAGACCGGGGGTTGTTATCAACGGACTCACGATTGTCAGCACCACTCTCCAATATACCGGCCTCTTTGGAATCATCGGAGGTGCGGGGCGTGTCGACGCTGTATCACTCACCCATAGCGCCATAACAGCCAGCTTTTCAAAAAGCCACATCCACGCTGGCGGCATCACGGGGTATAACGACGGCGGCACGATCGTGAACTGTTCAAACAGCGGTGAGATTTCAGCATCTTCTTCTTTTGTTTATTCCGGCGGCATCACGGGGTTAACGACAACGGCACGATCGCGAACTGCTCGAACAACGGTATGGTTTATGCGTCTGTGTCTGCTGTGTTCTCTGTTGCGTATTCCGGCGGCATCGCGGGGTTTAACGACAACGGCACGATCGCGAACTGTTCGAACAACGGTGCGGTTTCCGGATCTGAGTCTTCCGGCGGCATCGTAGGGCATAACAACGGCACGATTGCGAACTGTTTAAACAACGGTGTGGTTTCTTCTTATTATTTTTCCGGCGGCATCGCGGGATATAACTACTACGGAACGATCGCGAACTGCTATTGGTGCGTGACGGCCATCGCCTCCGGTGTGGGTGACGGGAATGACGCATTTACGGATTGCGCCTCCTTTGGCACCGCGCCGGGGACACTTTCTGCGAGCATCACGGTCGTCTGGGACGTCACAACCACCGATCTGCTCACCGCGCTCAACGCCTGGGTCATTGCCTCCAACTACCGCATCCCCGATAACGAGAAATATAGCACCTGGACGCTACTCGGCTCCGCGAACGGCTATCCGCGCTTGAATGGATTTCGCCATGATCAGGACGTTTTTCGCGACATTAGAATCGGCGGAACTTTCGACCCCGGCATTCGCTTCCCCGGCGGCGGATACGTTGGCATAACCAGCGGCACGCTTTACGATGAAAACGGCAATCTCGTGTACGCCACACAACAAGACCTCGTTTCCATCACGGCGATCTCCGTATCACAGACCACGGGAGGCACGAAGGCCATCTTAACGTTTGACAATGCGTCCGTCGACACACACTACGCGCTCTTTGGCAAGACCGCGCTCACCGATTCACACTGCACCTATCTGACCACGTTGGACTGCGTCACGTTTGATTTATCCGGCAGGGAAGCAACAGCGAGCGTCACCAACGCGAAAACCGCGGGCATCGCCTACCGCTTCTTCATCGTGCGAAGCAGCGCGAAGTAAACTTGAAAATGGAAGGATGCTCGGGTATACTCACCGCTTCGTTTCACAGGCCAGTAGCTCAGTTGGACAGAGCGGAGGATTCCTAATCCTCAGGTCGCCGGTTCGATCCCGGCCTGGCCTACCAGCGGTTCTATCGCGCTGAGCGTGATGCGGTCGAGTTTGGCGGCGGGAAGGTTTGCGCGGGCGGTGATGCGGAGGGTTGCGCCTTTACGCGCGAGGGCGCCGGGAAGAAAGAATGAATTGCCGGGGCCGCCGGTGAGAAAGACTTTTCCACCCTTGTCGCGCGGTGTCAAGAGGCCGAGCACGAAGCGGCCGACCATCCAATCGTCGATCCAGATTTCACCGTGCGTCTGCGTGGCGTCGAGGGTCAGCACGGCGCCGAGCGGATAGTCGCAGGCGAGCTCGCGACTGAAGCAAACCGCGTCGCCTGCCGGAATGTTGAAGTCATTTGCGGGTTTTCGTTTTGACACGGCGGGCGGTGTGTTTTCGGGTTCGGGTTGCAATCGCCATTCGCCGCTGAGTTCGAGGTTGTTGAGCGTGACTTTTCCGAGAATGCCGCGTTCGGCGTCGAGGCGCGTGGCGTAATGGCCGGTGTCATGAAAGTTGGAATGCCCCCAGATTTCGGTGCGGATGTCGAGAAGGTGGCGGCCTTCGTCAACGCCGTCGGGGAGGATGAAGGTGAGCGGGTCGCCAACGCCCCATTGTGTGCCAACGTGCTGGCCGTCCCAGTAGACGCTGACGAGGTCAAGCGCGCGCTCGAGCACCAGCGCGGCGCGTGGCAGGAGGGTGGGGGTTGCCACGGTGCAACGGTACCACGCGGCGCCGCGGTCGACGTCCTGGCGTTCGAGTGAGGTGAGTTGCGACATGGGACACGTCTTGCCTTTGGCCGGAGCGGGCGGCATGGCGAGCGGCGTGCGCGACCAGTTGTCGTGAATGGTTTTGTCGATGCCGCGCTGGCGCAAAAGGTTCGCGATTTGTTTGAGTCCCCACGTTTCAGCCGCGGCGCGTGTCATCCAGAGAATGCGCAATTTTTTTGCGCCGCAGGTGAGCGTGATGTCGCCGGTTTCACGCGTGGCCTTGAGCAGCACAAGCGTGCCGTCGGACTCGGTTTCGATGCTGGCATTCGTGGCAGAGGTAGAGCTCTGCCACGCGGCGGAAAGGAGGAGCTCGACAGTTTCGTTGTCGTCACCGTAAACGACGAGTTCGGCGCCGTCGCGCGTGGCGCTGAAAGCCATGACTTGCGCGGTCGCGTAACGCAATTCGCCGGGAAGTTTCCAACGTTCGAGTGGCACGCCGAAGGGCGTGACACGGATGGCGCCGGCGGGAACGGCAAGCGGCGCGCGGCGTGGAAACGCGGGTTGGTTGTACGGCGTGACGCGGACGTTCTGCGCGTCCTTGGTTTCGTTGGAGAGGAAGACAAAGCCGTGGTCGGCGTTGATGAGGCTGTACGTGCGGCGCTGCTGCGTGTCGTAGTGGAGCGCGCCGAGATTGGGGTTGTCGACACGGGGCGCGTCGGCGATGAGCGAGTGGACGGATTCGCATTGCAAAATTTCGGGCTCGAAGGCGTGGAGAAGACCGGTGACGCGGCGCGTGTCCCAAAAGTTTTTGCGCACTGTGCCGTCGAAGCCGACCATGCCGCCGAAGTCCACGGCGGAGGAGATGGGCGTAACGCCGCCCCAGTTGGTAAGGCCGTTCCAGAAGCCGACGTGCGAGCCGCCGGAAAAATTGAACGGACCGAGGCCCTTCACGCCGCCCGCGGTGACGCGAAGTTGGTCGAGCTCCGTGCGGTGCATTTCGGTCACAAAAACGGGCAGGTCGCACATTGGCGCGCCGTCGGCGAAACGCTGCGCGAGCAGGTGGCGGCGCATGTCCTCGACCTTTTGCTCGGCCATGCCGGAGACGTAATAGTTCGGCGTTGGGATCACCTCGTTGGCAAAGCCCGTGGCAGAACGGATGGCCGCGCCACCACCGACGCACGCGGTGAGCGGGACGTCGATGCCCGCGGCGCGCACGGTGTCGCGCATTCGTGAAATGTACGCGTGGCGGTTGGTCGCGGTGGGATAAAAGTCGTATTCGTTTTCAACGGCGAAAAGGATCACCGGCCCGCCGCGCGTGTACTGGCGTTCGCGCACGATGTCGCAAATTTCATTGAGGTATCGCAATGCGTATTTGAGGAAGAGGGGTTCGTTTTCGCGGATGCGCAAGCCGTCGACGCGTTGAAGCCACTGCGGCAAACCGCCGCAATTCCATTCGTTGCAAATGTACGGGCCGGGACGGAGGTAGGTGTAAAGCCCGCGCGCGTGAATGGCGTCGATGAACGTGGCGAGGTTGCGGTTGCCGGAGGTGAAGTCGAAGTGACCGGGTGTGAGCTCGTGGTAGTTCCACGGCACATAAATGTCGACACCGGTATAGCCGCTCGCACGCAGAAGGTCGAGGTGCAATCCCCAGTCGGCCGTGTGCAGGCGGTAGTACGGAATCGTGCCGTTCAACAGGAACGTGCGTTTCCCGTTGAGGATGAATCCGTGGCGGTCATACGTGATGGTGCGTGGCATGTTGGTTCTCCAGATTAACGAACAGGGCGATAGTATGACATGCCGGAGAATGGGATAAAAGCAAAAACAAATTGCAAGCCGCCGCAAAAAAATGCGTGGCGTGGCAGAGGTCCTGCCACGCCACGAGAAACTTTTGTTGTTACCGCAGCATGAAGATGTTGCTGACTTTGACGCGAACCGCGCCGGAACCAACGAGGAAGGCGGGAAGGTCGGCGGAGGTGTAAACGCCCTTGGAATAGGTGACGCCGTTGCAAGTGAACTCATCGACGATGAGATCGAAACCGTCGAGGTGCAGGCGTGGCGTGCTGGTGGTGGTCTTGTTAATTTCGAGGGCGTTGATCTTCAGGGTTTTGGTGAGGCGGAGCTGGGCGGCGTTTTCGAGCACCCACGTGGTTTCGCGAAGCGTGCGGTCGGTGTCGAGTTTCGGTGGCAAGTGGGTGGCATTGACACGGGGAACGGCGTTGGTGGGAACGCGATACGCGGGGTTGTTGACGATGACGCGGGCGGTGGTCGGCGTGTCGGCCGCGGTCTGGAGGGCGATGGTGCCGGCGGCGCTTCCGCCGAGGTCGAGGCCGATTCCGTTGTACTCATCATTGCCGTTGGCGCTGATGCGGGACTTGAAGGCGTCAAAGGTCGCTTCGGGAAGCGTCAGCTTGATGCGGATGCGACCGCCGGAACCGGAACCGAAGTTGTTGTCGCGGCCGCCGTTCGCACGGATGTTGCCGCTTCCGAGCAGGTTGGCGGTGGTGAGGTTGATGGTGCCGCCGGAGCTGGCGCCCCAGCCGTTGCCGATGCCGGTGTAGCCGAAGCCGTTGGCGAGGATGTTGCCGTTGAGGGTGGTGACGCCGGCCACATTGAGAAGGATGAGGCCGCCGCCGGAATAACCGTCGTTGTCGCCATGGCCGGAGGAGCCGTAGGAGCGGGGGTTGAGGACAGAGCCGTAGGTGATAGGGTTGCCGGAACCTTCTCCGCCATAAGAGGCGCCGTGTTCGTAGAGGTAGCCGGGGCCGGCGCGATAGTAGCCGCGGGCCTTTCCAGAAGCGACATTTTCCTCGCTGGTGCCGGCGTTGATGTTGGCGCCGGTGGCAACGGTGAGGTTACCGCCAATATTGAGGTTAATGGCGTGGATCGGCGCGGCGGCGGGACCTTCGTGAGTCCAGCGTCCGGCGTTGAGCGTGGCGTCGGTCGTGATGGTGAGGGGAGCGTCAGGCGTGGTTTTAAAGGTGAGCAGATTCGAGGCGCCGAAAGGTTGCGAAAGGGAGTGGATCGTGATGCCGGGAAGATCCCAGATGAGCGCCGTGCGCGCGGCGTATTCAGCGGAGAAGACGACATCATGGCTGGCGTCGGGGATGACGCCAAGGGACCAGTTGGCGGGATTGGAGGCCTCGGCGGAGACGCTTCCAATGAAGGCGTTGACGGGCGCGGGAGGGAGTTCAGGCAGGAGGAATTGAAGGGAGGCGGTGGACTGCGCAGAGGTGGCGTAGTTGCGGGAAATAATGGAGAGGGTGAGTTGCGTTTCCACCGGGTTGCTCCAGTTGGCGATGGGAATCACCGAGAGCGTGGCGGAGGATTGTCCGGCGGGGATGGTGACGCTGTTGCCGGCCGGCGTGAGCGTGTAATGCGTGCCGCGGATGGCGGAGCCGGAGAGCGCGAAATCAACGACAAGGTCGGCGGTGAGGCAGGCGGCAATGTCAGGACGCGAGACGGTGAAGGTGACCGGTGCGAGAATGTTTTGCGGCGTGGCGCTGACAGAGGCGGCAACCGTGACCGGCGCGGTGATGAAGTAGAGGGTGACGGGCGGCGCCCAGACAAAGGCGGTTTCGTTGCTGGCGGCGATGCGCGCGAAGTAAGATTTGTTGGGTTGGAGCGCGGGCTGGAAATTGGAAAAGGCGACATCCATGTTGTCCTGCGCCGGGCTGATGAGGAGGCTGTGAGTCCAGGCGGCGGGGGTGAGTCCGCCGGCGGTTTCGCCCCAGAAGGCGTAGAGATCGGCGGCGGGTGTTCCGGCGGAACCAAGTGAAACGTTCAACGTGGCAGAGATGGTGGAGACATCGGAAACGGCGCAGGAGCTGGTGAAATCAGCGCCGCTTGCGCCCACCTGCTTGAGCGAAATGTGGACGCTGGTGCCGTCTTGCACGATGTCAAAAACGGCATCAAGCTCAGCAGGGGCGATGACTTCGTTGTTGAAACGAACGATGGGGTTGACGGCCTGGAAATAACGGGTTCTTGCCGTGGCAACCGTGCAGTTCCGATAAGTGAGGATGCCGGTCGACTTTGTGGTGAAGTTGACACACCCGCCACGGGCGTTGTTGTCACTGGTGTAGTAGCCGCCCCAGTTTCCTCCATCGAACGTCAAATGCCCGCCGCTGAAGTGCAGGCGCGGGCTGGCGACGCCAGAAGAGAGGCCCTCCATTTGCAGAAGTGCCGCGGAAACCGCGCCGCCGGTTATGTTGACCGTGCTGTGAATCAACAATTGGCCGCTCAACGTCACTGTGCCACCCGCAAAAACGGAGTCAAGCGAATGAATCGACACGGTGCTTCCTGTCCATGTGCCGCCGTCGACGAGGAAGTTGCCACCGGCCATGACACTGACAGCTTTCGAAATAAATGCGCCACCGCTTTTGAGATTGAGCTTTCCGCCATTGTAAATCTCAAGCTGGTCGGAAGTTCCCATGTCGAATGTGGCGTTGTTTTGGATGTTCAATGTGCCGGTGCCTTTGTCGACCGCGATTTTGACCCAATCGTTACGGTTGGTTTGCACCCATCGCGCACTGTCATCAAGCGTCAGCACATCGCGAATCAGCAAGTCGCCGCCCGCGAGCGCCGCGTCATATTTCACATCAGAGCCGGCGCCGGAAATCAACACCGTGCCGATTGTGCCGTTGAGCGCCGGAACCCCCGCGGGCGACCACGCGGCGGGATCGACCCAGGCTCCTTCGCCGCCAATCCACGTTTTATCTGCGGCTTCTAATGAAACGAATGCCGCGACGAGCGAAGCGGCGACGAACAAAAAACGCCCTGAACATAACTTCATGTTTACATCCCTTATTCAAAAGCGCGCAGAATAAATATCCGCACTGTGCTGTGAGGATAACATAGCACATTTATGATTGTCAAATTTGGTTCACTGGTATTGTAGGAGTTGAAAATAATCAAAAAAGCCGTTTCGCACTTTTGATTTTAACGGCGTCCCCCCTAATCCACGGCAGCTGCGGTGACGACGCATGACCGGGTACAAACGTACATTCCAAGTATCCCGCGTATGTTAACCATGAGAATAAAAAAAGCCTGTTTTTCGTGTGAAAAACAGGCTTTCGACTGGTCGGGGCGGAGGGATTTGAACCCTCGGCCTTTTGGTCCCGAACCAAACGCGCTACCAGTCTGCGCTACGCCCCGGAAAGGTTGCTGAAAGGCCAAGTAGAATACCAAAGCACGGACGAAAGTCAAGTGTGGCGTGGCAAAGGGTGGGCTCTGCCACGGGGAGGGTTAGTGATGTTGGATTTCGGCGATGGGCTGGCCTTTGGTGACGTGGTCGCCGTGGTTGACGAGGAATTTGAGGAGGGTGCAGGGTTTTTCGGTTTTAATGGGGTTGAAAAGTTTCATGGCCTCGATGACGCAAATGGGTTGGCCGGCGTTGAGCTTGGCGCCTTCTTCGGCGAGGTGGGGTTTGGTCGGGGCGTCGCTGCGGAAGAAGGTGCCGGTGAGGGGTGCGAGGATGGAGGGATGATTGCTGGTTGCGGGTTGTGGAATGGGTTTTTCGGGAGCAGGGGGAGGAGAGGCGAGGGGAGGCGAGGGGAGGCGGGTGGCGTCGATCGGCGCGCCGGCGACCATGGCGATGAGCTCGGTGACGACGCGGCCGATTTCGGCGTGGCGGTGGCCAGGCTCTGCCACTGCCACAAGGGTGGTTTCGATTTCGACGGGCGCGGCGGCGGCGGGTTGTTCGGGCTGGGGGTTGGCGCGCCATTTGAAGTAGTTGAGGGCGACTTCGGGGAAGAGGCAGTAGGAGAGGATGTCTTCTTCGGCGTGGATGAGCTTGGGGTCGATGCTGGCGGCGGCGGTGGGAAGGCCGGGGGAGAGGAGGTCGGCGGGACGGCAGGTGATGGGCTCGGCGCCGTCGAGGATCTTCTTTTTCAAGGCGGGCTTGATGGGCGCGGGGGAGGCACCGTACATGCCGCGGACGTAGTCGCGGGTTTCCTGGGTGACCATGCTGAAGCGTTCGCCGGCGAGGACGTTGAGGACGGCCTGGACGCCGACGATTTGGCTGGTGGGGGTGACGAGCGGAGGGTAGCCGAGGTCGGCGCGGGCGCGGGGGAGTTCGTCGAGGACTTCGGGGAGGCGGTCGAGGGCGTCCTGCTGTTTGAGCTGGCCGCGGAGGTTGGAGATCATGCCGCCGGGGATGTGGTGCTGGAGGACGTCGACGTCGACGACTTCGACGGCGCCGTGGTCGGGGGCGCGGTTGGATTTGAGTTTGCGGAAGTGTTCGTTTTCGATTTCGACTTTGTCGAGGTTGAGGCCGGTGTCGTAACCTTCGGCGGAGAAGATGGCGTGGAGGGTTTCGGTGGCGGGCTGGGAGGAGAATCCGGAGAGGGTGGCGACGCAGGAGTCGACGGCGCCGGCGCCGGCCTTGACGGCGGCAAGGTAGGTGGCGATGGCCATGCCGGAGGTCATGTGGGAGTGGAGCTGGACGGGGAGCTTGACGGCTTTGACGAGGGCGGAGACGAGTTCGGTGGCGGCGGCGGGGGTGAGGATGCCGGCCATGTCCTTGATGCAGAGGGAGTCGGCGCCCATGGATTCCTGGGTGCGGGCGAGGGCGACGAAGGCGTCGGTGGTGTGGACGGGGCTGATGGTGTAGCAGAGGGTGCCCTGGGCGTGACCGCCGTATTTTTTGACGGCGGCCATGGCGGCGGCGAGGTTGCGGGGGTCGTTGAGGGCGTCGAAGATGCGGAAGATGTCCATGCCGTTTTCGCAGGCGAGGGCGATGAAGCGCTCGAGGACGTCGTCGGGGTAGTTGCGGTAGCCGAGGATGTTTTGGCCGCGCAGGAGCATTTGGAGGGGGGTGTTGGGGCAGACTTTTTTGATGAGGCGGAGGCGTTCCCAGGGGTTTTCGTGGAGGAAGCGGAGGCAGACGTCGAAGGTGGCGCCGCCCCAGCATTCGAGGGAATAGTAACCGGCATGGTCGACGGCTTCGGCAATGGCGAGGATGTCGTCGGTGGTCATGCGCGTGGCCCAAAGGGATTGGTGGGCGTCGCGGAGGGTGGTGTCGGTGATGCGGATTTTGAAAGCGCCGGCAGACTTTTTCGCGGTCATAATGGAGTCCTGGGTTGTGAAAAAGACGGAGTGAACAGGATACCCGAAGCGGCGGATGGTGGCAAGGGGGTTTGCGACACTTTATGAAAAAATGTCACAATGGGTGTTCGTGGCAGAGGTGAAGCTCTGCCACGAGGCGGGTTTGCGTCTTGCAAAACGACATGGCAAGGTGTATGCTGTTCCCTTTGACGGGAGGTTTCACCGATGTCTTTGAAAAATTTGTTTTTTCTTACAATTTCAGGCTATTTGCAACGCGCGCGGGGTACGGTGTGGCTGGCGGCATGCGGCATTTTGTGCGCAATGGTGATGATGGCGGCGCCGCTTCGGATTTGCGGGCGTTGCGGTGTGGAGGCGTTGGGCGGGGAGGCAACGTGCCTGGAATGCGGGGGCGCGCTGCCGGCGGTCGAGAACGTGCCGGCGGTTGAGGCGCCGCAAACGGACATCGCGGCGAACCCCGCACCCGGCGATGCGCGTGCCGTGACCGATGAGCTGATCCGTGTCATTGGCGACGATGTGCGCGCGGCGCGCGATTTGGAGCAGGCGCAACCGAATGTGGCCATGGAGTTTTACCGCCATGCGATCGGGCTGGTGCGGGTTGTGCCGCAGAGTCAGCTGTCGCAGGAGGCGCGCGACGGGCTTGTGGCAGGACTCAACCGCTGCCGCCAGGCGATCGCGCGCGGCGAACGGATTTGCTCCTTGTGCAACGGTACGGGCAAGCGCGTCGTGGCGTCGAAGAAGGGCGTAGGCACAGGACCCCGCGGGCTCTCAAGCACCACGGCCACGGCTTCGGTATCGCTCGAATGCGAGCGTTGCCACGGTTTGGGCCGCATGCCTGCTGCGCGCACGATCGAGGAGTTGCGTGTGGTGATCGGACAGGGGCGCGCGGCGTTTGAACGCCAGATGCACGCGCTGGGCCGCGTGAGTTGTGGTCGCGGATTTTTACCCGCGGGCATGGAGGATCAGCTGACGCTTCAAGAGCGCGCGCTGATTCGCTCGGGGCTGGTGGACGGTTGCACGGAATGCGCGGGGCTGGCGCGCGTGGACTGCACGGTGTGCAAAGGATTTGGCGTGATGAATTGCAAGGCGCGTGGTTGCGAAAACGGCCGTGTCGCGGGCGTGGGCGACGCACCGGCGACGAAGTGCACCACCTGTCACGGCGCGGGCGAAATCGCCTGCGTCACCTGCCAGGGCAACGGCACGGTCAGTTGTCGCGTGTGCAAAGGCACGGGCCAGGGCGTGCGTTGCAAGACGTGCGGCGGCGAAGGCGTCGCACAATGCACCGCGTGCCGTGGCAAGGGCGGCGACTGCAAGGTGTGCAACGGCGCGGGGCGCGCGCTCTGCGCACAATGTTTTGGCGAGGGCGTGAAAGGACGCTGAAATGCGCGAGAGTCCAAAGATCGAAGGATACGAAGTGGTGGGTCTTTTGGGCAGTGGCGGCATGGCCACGGTCTGGAAGGCGCGCCAGCATTCCCTCGACCGCCTTGTCGCGATCAAGGTGCTTGCCCCGCATCTCGCCATGCAGGAGGAGGAGCTCGCGCAATTCCGTGAGGAGGTTCGCCTCGCCGCGCGCCTCTCGCATCCCGAAATCGTCCGTGTCTTCGACGCCAACTTTTCCGCCGGCCTTTACTACGTCGTGATGGAGCTCGTCGACGGCTACACCGTCGGCCAGTGGATGCGCCGCAAGCAGCGGCTCGGCGTTGAGGACGCGCTCACGGTCGGCCTCGTTGTCGCCAACGCCCTCAGCTACGCCTGGAACCACCACAAGATGGTGCACTGCGACATCAAGCCCGACAACGTCATGGTGCATGGCGACGGTTCCGTCAAGGTCACCGACCTCGGTCTCGCGCGCACCTTTTCCGCGGTGCGCGAACATGCCGGCGAAGAGTGGACGATGGAGGTCGTCGGCACGCCCGCCTACATGTCCACCGAACAAGTCCAAGGTCGCGAGGACCTCGATTGCCGCACCGACATTTATTCGCTCGGCGCCTCGCTGTACCATCTCATCAACGGTTGCCTTCTCTTCGAGGACAGCGCCGACCAAACCCTCCTCCATCAGCTTCACGACCACTCCGCGCCGCTTGACGACAACGTCCAGCTCGATGGCACGAAGCTCCGCGATGTCGAACTCCTGCTGGCCAAGATGCTCGCCAAGGATCGCGCCATTCGTTACGCCGACTGGCACGCTGTTGCCGTCGACATGCGCCGCGTCCTCAAAGGCTCCATTCCCGCCGGCCCCTTTGTCGCCGCCAAGGACACCACCCTCGGTTACCGGTCCGACACCGAACACTTCCTCCAAAAAATCTCGACCCCTGCCGGAAGTTTCATTCATCGCCTCCGCCGCTGGAACCAAAATTGAACAACCCCGGCCTCCTCCTTTCTGTTGACGACCTCCGCATCGCCTTTCGCACGCACAACAGCGGATTCGTCGAACCTGTCCGCGGCGTCTCCTTTTTCATCACGCCCGGCGAATGCGTCGTCCTTGCCGGCGAGAGCGGTTGCGGTAAAAGCCTCACCGCCATGGCTGTCGCCAAACTCCCGCCTACCGACCAGGCCCGCGTCACCGGCGACATCCATTGTGACGGCAAAATCGCCTGCGTCTTTCAGGATCCCGCCGCCAGCCTCAATCCCCTCATGCGCGTCGGCGACCAAATCGCCGAATGCCTCCGCGACCTGCCCCGCGCCCAACGCGCACCCGAGGTCCGTCGCCTCCTTTCCCGCGTCGGCCTGCCCGACTCCGTCGCGCGCGCCTTTCCCTCCAGCCTCAGCGGCGGCATGCAGCAACGCGCCATGCTCGCCATGGCCCTCGCGCTCCGTCCGCGCCTGCTCATCGCCGACGAACCGACCACCGCCCTTGACGTCCTCATGCAAAAGGAGATTCTCGACCTCATCGGCGAAATCGCCCGCGACACCGGCATGGGCGTCCTCCTCATCACCCACCACCTCGCCCTCGCCGCCGGCCGCGCCGACCGCATTTACATTCTCTACGCCGGCCAGGTCGTTGAATCCGGCCCTGTCAGCGACGTCCTCAACGCGCCGTTTCATCCGTACACGCGCGGCCTTGCCGACGCCATCCCGCGCCTCCACATGACGCCCGGCGAAAAGCTCAACGAAATCCCCGGCGTCGTCCCCGATCCCCGCGAACCCGTGGCAGGTTGCGCCTTCCTGCCACGCTGTTCCCGCGCCACTGAACACTGCCGCGAAACCCAACCCATGCGCGATTTTCCCGATTGCCGTGCGGTCCGCTGTTGCCATGCCTTCAACGCGAACAACTAATTATCGACGTGGCAGAGGTCATGCTCTGCCACAAGGTAAGACAGGGTATTGACGTTCGATATTAGCCGTGTGCAGTAATGCTGTACGGAAATATTGTGTGACGCCACCATGACAGACAAGAAGACCTCCGGTGTGCTTCGCGTCGTCTGTCTTACCTTGCGGCGCCGCACATGGTTTGGGCTTGTTTTGGCGCGTGAAAGGCCGTATCCTAAACGCCACATGAAGACATGGCGGATAATGATTCGGGCATTGCTGGGAACAGCCCGGGCGACCTTTTGGGAGGTCGCGCAGGAACCGTCGGCGTTGCTGCTGTCGCTGGCCGCGGTAACGTTGACGACGCTGATTCCGATTTTCCAGTTTCACCAAATGGGCGAGGCGGGACGCCTGGCGCGCGACAGCGGGCTGGCGTGTCTGCTGATGTTCGGTCTGCCGCTGGCGATCATGGGCGCGAGCGCGACGGTGCACCGCGAGCTGACCGATGGCACCGCGTCCGTGGCACTGGTGAAGCCTCTGCCACGCGGATTGTTTTTGGTGGGACCATTTGTGGGAATCGCGGGCGTGTGCACGGTCTTTTGGTGGAGCGTGACCGTGGCGATGTTGCTGGCGGAACGCGCGTCGGAACGGATGATCGACACGGGGATGGAGATCTTGGATGTGAAGGACGCGCGGCTCTCGGCTTTCGCATTGTTGACGCCATGCGCGGTGCTCGGCGTCGCGGCGCTGTTGAATTGCCTGAAACGCGTGCGTTTTGGCGTGGCGGCGTTTTTCGGGTTGCCAATCGGTCTGACGCTGGTGCTGGCAGCGTGCGGATTTTGGGAGATGAACGGCGCGTGGCATTGGGCATGGAGCGCGCACGTGGCGTGGCGGTGCGTGCCAGTGGCGAGCCTGCTGCTCTTTGCGCTGTGGATGTACGGCGCGTTTGCCGCGGCGATGGCGGCGCGGTTTGGCGGTGTGGGGACGATGGGGCTGTCGTTCGGCTTGTTTGCGCTCGGGCTGTGCGCGGACGCGGTGACGCAGGGCGGCGGCGGCGCGTGGCGGACGGTCTTTGGCGCGCTGGTGCCGAATGCGCAGCACTTTTGGATGGCGGACATTTTGGGCCGTGGCGGGCATCTGCCGCCGGGTTATGTGCTGGCGGGCGGGCTGTGGGCGCTGGGATGGTGCGTGGTGTTTTTAATGGCGGGGACGATGCTGCTCAACCGGCGTGATGTGGGATGAACATGGAGCAAGTCATGAATGATGTGTTAAGCGTGAAAGGGTTGTCGAAAACGTTCTCCGATTTTTGGGGACGGCCGATGGTGAAGGCGGTCGACGACCTGAGTTTCAACGTGGCGCGCGGCGAGATCATCGGGTTGCTTGGTCCGAACGGCTCGGGCAAAAGCACGACGTTGAAAATGATCCTCGGCCTGTTGCGTCCGACCGCCGGCGAGGTGCGCGTGATGGGCGAATTGGCGACCGACGTGCAGACCAAGGAGCGCATCGGCTATCTCCCGGAAGTCACGCATTTGCACGGATTTTTGACGCCCGTGGAGACGCTCGATTATTACGGAAGCCTCTTTGGCTACGCGCGCAAAACGCGGCGCGCGCGTACCGAGGAGTTGCTGCAAATGGTCGGCTTGACCCATGCGGCACGGCGTCCGGTGAGCGGATTTTCAAAGGGCATGGCGCGTCGCGTGGGACTCGCGCAGGCGCTGGTCAACGCGCCGGAATTGCTCATTCTCGACGAGCCGACGTCGGGGCTTGATCCTGTGGCGTGCCGCGAGGTGAAGGACTTGATCGCGGAGTTTGCGAAGCTTGGCATGACCGTTTTGATGAGCTCGCATTTACTCGGCGACGTGGAGGATATTTGCGATCGTGTGCTGATCCTCGACAAGGGAAAGCTGCGCGCGGAAGGCAAGGTGGCAGAGCTCCTGCGCTGCCACGGCGACGTGCGGCTCACGCTCAAGGGCATGTCGGACGCGGACGCGAAAACGCTGCGCAACGAGTTGGCGGCGCGCTACGGAAAGGTCGAGATGGAGTACGCGGAGATGCGGCTCGAATCGTATTTCCTCAACGTCGTGCGCGGCAAGGAGGGCGAGGATGAAGGCCGCTTTCGCCTGCCGGAATTTTTGCAAACGGAGCGCCACGAATGAGGCAGGTGCTTGGCATTTTTGTTCAGACACTGCGCGCGGGCCTGCGGATGCGCGGGTTTTGGGTGCTGGTGGCGCTGCTTGTGGCAATCGGGTTCGGCCTGCCACGCGGACTGCGCGGCGACGGAACGGTCGAGGGCAGCTACGACGTGATCGTGCGTTACACGCTGGGGCTGGTCGCGTTCGTGCTGGTGATGGTCGGCGCGGCTTCGGGCGCGGGAACGCTGGCGGCTGACCGTCGCACGGGCGTGCTCGCGTTGACGCTGGTGAAACCGGTGCGCGGCGTCTCGCTGTTCATTGGCAAGTGGCTCGGCGTGCTGGCGCTGAACGCGCTGTTGCTCGCGCTGGCGTACGCGGTCGTCCTGACGCCGTTGCGTTTTGGCGCGGCGGAGAATGGCGAAAAATTTTCCACGCGCATGATCAGCAACACGGTCATCGGCGCGACGCTTCCATCCGCAAAGGAGACGGCGCGCGCCATGCTCGACCACGCGCGACGCGAGGGCATGTTGCCGACCAACGTCTCCGAGCGCGTGATTTACAAGGACCTTTTGCAACGCACCGAACAGGCGTATGATGTCGCCAACAGTGGCGAATCGCTGACATGGAATTTTGACATCGGCCACGCGCTCAGACCCGGCGAGAAAATCGGGTTGCGCGTGCAATTTGATCAGCAGTGGGGGCAGATGGGCGAGGCCAAAGGCGTGGTCGACATCCGTCCGCGCGGCACGAACGAATGGTTCGTCGCGATGAGCGTAGAGGGCGCGATGCTGCAAGAGGTGGAGGTGCCGTTTGCGACAACGCACCTTGTGGGGCATTCGCAATTCGAGGTGCGCTTCACCAACGCCGGCGCCGAACATGCGGAGCCTGTTTTGATTCATCCGCGGCGCGGCGTCGCGCTGTTGATTTACGACCAAAACTTTGGCGCCAACGTGGCCCGCGCGTACGCCGTGCAGCTCGCGTTGATCGGCGTGTTCATCGCGCTGGGCGTTGTGCTTGGCAGCGCGTTCTCACTGCCGGTCGCGAGCTTTGTCGCGGTCGTGATTTACGTCCTGGTCATGATCTCGCCCGCGTTGACGGACGACATTTACGAACCTGGCGACGACGAAGAAAAGCCTAGTCTTTTCCTGCGCGCCGGGCAGAACGTCACCCTCGCGTTTCAAAAAAGTTTCTCACCGTTGCTGGCACCCGAACCACTTTCCAAACTCACGAACGGCGACAAAATTTCCGCGTCCATGCTGAGCCAATCCCTCATCATCGGCTTCGTGTTGTTCCCCGGTGTCGCCATGCTCCTCATGCACGTCATCCTCCGCCGTCGCGTGTCGCAATGTTGAGTGAAAACACTATAGTGATTATGAGCTGCCGGTAATTCGCTTTTTTGTCAAATAAACATCCGCTATTCGTCGGGAAGAGGAAGAATGCAGGAGGCGAAAATGTGGGATTGGTAGAGGGCGGTTTGAATGGGGAATTGCTTGTTGTTGAGCTCGGAGAGGGATTGGGCCCATTGGCTGACGGCTTCGATCATGATGCGGCCGGTGTGGGGGTCGTACTGGCGGATGCGAAGGTCGGCGGCGGCGTAACGGATGCCGGTGCCGAGGGCTTTGGAAAAAGCTTCCTTGGCGCACCAAAAGCGCATGATGGCGCCGGGGCCGTCGCCTGAGGCGGCGGCGAGTTCGTGTTCCTCGGGAATGAAGGCGTTGCGTGAAAAGGTTTCGGTGAGGTCGCGGGCGGCGTTTTCGACGTCGATGCCGATGCGGGCGTTGGGGACGGCGGCGGCAAGGATGAGGCCGGGGGTGTGGGCGATGGAGAGGTCGATTTTGGCGGGGATGGTGGTTTGCCAGGGGCCGTAGGGGGCGGGTTTGCCGGTATCGGAGGCCCAGATGGGGATGTCGGGGGCGTTGTAGTGCTGGTGGTAGTGGTGGAGAAGGAGGCGGCGGGTGGCTTCTTTGGCGGCGGCGCGTCCGAGGAGCCATTCGATGCGGCGGGGTTGGACGGCGCGCATTCCCAGCCATTCTTCGCGTTCAGGCGGAGAAAGCAGAATGAAGGCAAGGACGCGGAGCCAGAGGCCCTGGTTGTCGGTGAAAAGTGAGGGCGGATAGCCGGTGGCGATGGAGGCGGAGATGGGGACGGGCGTGTCGCCGAAGAGGTCGGGAGGGAGTTCCTGGGTGAAGTAGTTTTCGGAGGAGCGCAGGACGAAACGGTGGACTTTGGGGGAGACTTCGCAACGGAGGGTTTCCCAACCGGCGGCGTGGATGAGGGTCTTGCCCTGGCCATCGGTGATGGAGATGGAGGCGGTGCGGGAGCGGGGCGAGGCGGCGGTGATGCGAAGGTAGGCGCGGAGACGGAGGCCGGGGGGAATGTGGGTGGTGTGGAAGGTGATGGACTGGACGCGGAAGGGAAGGGCGAGATGGCCGTTGAATTTTTCCGGCGCCTGCCAAAGCGTGAGGCCGGAGCCGAGGGCGTTGACGAGAAGGGGGAAGGCGAGGAAGGATGGTGTGGTGGTGGAGAGGAGAAGGCGGGAGGGATCGGGGTTGATGATTTCGTAATCGACGCCGTCGTTGGCGAGAAGTCCGACGTGAATGACGGAACGGGTGAGAGGGCCGGAGATGAGGCGGTCGGGGTGGATGTCCTGGCCGGACCAGTTGGCGGTGAGGGGGTTGGTGAGGGGCTTGGGCTGGGCAACGGGCGGGGAGGGGAGGACGGG
>JAVBOU010000219.1:0-35221 GCA_031550185.1 Kiritimatiellia bacterium
CCATCTCGCCCATTAACCGGGCCTCTTCGTGCGGCTCGCGAGGACGCTCGCCCTCCACGTTCAGGTATTGGAACAAATCTAGTAAATGCAGTTGCGAATGTGGAGGTGAAGTGACATGAGGATGAATCCGGTGATGTTGAAGGAGCTGCGGCAGATGGTGCGCAGCAAGCTGGTGGCGCTGGGGTTGATGCTGATGCTCGGGGCGCAGTTCGTGGGGACGATGATTGTGATGGCGGCGAACTCGGAGAAGCTGGTGGCGACGGCGGCGCAGGATGCGGATGTGGGGCAGGTGTTGTTCGTGGTGCTGACGGCGATCCTGCAACTGACGCTGTTTTTCGGGGTGACGGGGTACATGGTGGTGCGGGTTGTGTTGGAACGGTCGCGAGGGGAGATGGATTTGCAATACACAACGACGCTGAAGGCGCGGACGTTTGTGGATGGGAAGATCGGCGCGTCGATGGCACTGGTGGCATTGATGGCATCGGCGGTGTTGCCGTTTATGATCTTGTCGTATTTGTTACGCGGCGTGGATCTCTTGGTTGTGTTGTTTTTTTTGACGTTTGTCGTGTGCCTTGAGATCGGATTTCTTTGTCTGGCGATTTTTGTGGCGACGCTGACGCGGAGCCGGGTGTGGTGCTGGTTGATTTTGGCGGGACTGTTGGCATTTGGGGTGATGATGATGATCGTCTTTGGGAATGTGATAACCGATGATTTTTTAGGACTCGATAGCGTGAACTGGCAGTTGCTTTGGTTATCACTTGGCGCATTGGTTATGTTGTGCCTGATGTGCCGGGCGGGTGCGCTGGCGGCGTTTTCAGCGCCGCAGTCGAATTATGATTTGCCGCAGCGGGTGTGGTGGACGGCGTGCTGCGTGCTGAGCGGTGTGGTGGCGGGTTGGCTTTCGATCGCGCAAAAGGACGCCAGTTATATGGGCATCTGGAGTATGCTGATGACGGTGGTGGTCGTGTTTTCGTTTTTGCGGGCGATTTCGCAACCGAATGAATACAGCGCGCGGGTGCGGTTGTCGATTGCGAAAAATCCGGTGGCGCGGTTTTGTCAGTTTTCGTTTTTTACAGGCGGCATCAATGGAATTGTCTGGACGCTGGGATTTGCGACGCTGATGGGAGTTGTATGGCGCGTTGCATTGCAATATGAGTCGCCAGGTGAGTTTGTGCTGGCGTGGCGGATTCCGGTTTTATTGTTTTATACGACGGCGTATTGTTTGACGGCGCGGGCGGTTTGGTTTTTGTTTTTTTCGCGGCGCTGGCGGCCGTCGCTGTTGTGGTTGTTTACGATTTTGCTGGTGGTGGCGGGTTCGTTTCTGCCGTTTGTGTGGGAGATCAACATGGAGGAGGGAATGGCGGAGCGTTGCTTTGGGAACATGGCGGCGGCGTTGACGAATGATGACACCGACGTGATGTTGTTTCATGTGACGGCGTCGTGCATGTGGTTTGCGTGCGCGTTGCTGGCGACGGTTCCGGAGTGGGTGGCGGCGCGGCGATTGTTCCGTCCGGTCGGGAAGGAGGCGGGCGATGAGTCGTGAGCGCGAGGCGTTGCTGGCGGGGCGGGCGTTGGGGACGCGGTACCGGTTGACGGTGCCGCGGGAGGCGATGCGGGGGATGAGCGGGGCGCGGATGGGAACGCAGGCGGGGACGTCGCTGGATTTTCATGACTACCGGGAGTATCAGCCGGGGGATGATGTGCGGCATTTGGACTGGCGGGTGTATGCGCGGAGCGACAAGCGGATTATCAAACTTTTCCGCGAGGAGGTGGCGCCGCGGCTGGATGTGGTGCTGGATGATTCGCGGTCGATGCGGCTGGAGGGGACGGCGAAGGCGGAGGCGGCGCTGACGCTGGTGGCGGCGTGTGTGACGGCGGCGGAGCAGGCGCGGTTTGCGCACAAGGTGTGGCTGGCGGGGGAACGGGTGACGGCGCTGGAGGGTTCGCACGGAGATGTGGCGGGATGGCAGGTGCCGGGGTTTGAGGCGGCGCCGCGGGAGGAGGTTGGGTTGCAACCGGTGTGGCGTCCGTTTGGGGTGCGGATATTGGTGAGCGATTTGTTGTGGCCGATGGCGCCGCTAGGCGCGGTGCGGCGGCTGGCGGAGGGCGCGGCGGCGTTGACGGTGGTGCAGGTGCTGGCGCGCGAGGAGGAGGCACCGGAGTTGCGGGGGACGTTTCGGCTGGAGGACGCGGAGACGGGGGAGGTGCTGGATGTGTTTGCGGACGCGGCGGCGTGCGCGGCGTATGGCGAGGCGCTGGCGCGGCACCGGGAGGCGTGGGAGGAGGCGTGCCGGAGCGTGGGGGCGCGCTTTGTGCGGGTGACGGCGGAGGAGCTGGCAACGGGCGGGCGGCTGGCGGCGTTGGAACAATGTGGCGTGCTGGAGCCGGCGGGATGATTGCGGTTTGCAAAACGTCCGTTCATCACTTTTGACAACCGGCAAACATGGGATGACATCATGTCTGACAACAACGTTCCCGGTTACGACACGCTAAGACGCTTTTTCTTTGGTTTTTTGGTAAGGCACCGGACGCATGAAACAAATCAAATTGCAAATCGCGGCAGAAACTGTTAGCTTACCTACGGGTTTGAGTTTAAACCCACCTAAACAATTTTGCGCAACCGCAAATTCATCCGTTAACGACCACCACCAGGGATTACCCTGCCGTTTTGAGGAAATGCGATGTGAGTTGCGCGATGTGGTATTCACATCGCGCGCTTTTATCCTCTGTTCCTCAAGGCCGTGGTGGCCGTTAACGGACATGATAAAAGCGCGTCTACGCAATATAACAAGGGAAGGGACAGCAATATGTTACGCACAGGATTTGTTTTATTGTTTGTGGCAGGGCTAGGGCTTTGCCACGGAGGGACGTTTGTTGTCGGCCAGTTTGAAGGGATGAAAACAGAGTTGGTGGCGGGACCGGAAGGGGTGTTTGAATGGCGGTCAGCGCAGGGGATGGTGATGTATGGGCGGAATGGGGATTGGCAGCAAGAGGGGACGAAAGAGGGAAAAGGTCTGCGGAGTTTGCGAGGTGTTGAGGGAATGGGGTTGTGGTTTGACAGGGAGAATGGGGCGGAGATTTTTGGGATGCTGATGGTGGTGGAGGCGGAGGAGTTGAGGGTGCGGGAGGCGTTGTTTACGGGGGAGCGGACGGTGCGGTTGGCGAATCGTCCGGCAGGCGGTGAGGAAGGAAAATGGGATGGTGTGGGGCCTGCGAACGGGGTGCGAATTTGGGTGAATGGGGTCGAGGGTGGAGCGTTGGAAACTGGCAAGCGGCAGATTGTGACGGCGGTGTTCCCGGAGGCGGTTGCGTTGTGGAATTCGGTGGTGGGGAATGATCCGGGTTTGTTGGCGTGGCGGCGTGGATTTTCGGGTAAAATCCACGAGGCGGTTTTGCTGGGTGGCGGAGCGCCGGCAGAGAAGGCGTTGCGGGGGATGGAGAGTGCGTTGGCGTTGCGTTGGAAGGTGGCGGAAGTGTCGGCGACGAAGGAGGATGAGCGCAAGGCGGCGCAGAGCGTGCCGGGTTTTTCGGCGCATGGTGTGTGGGGAACGCTTTTCATGGTCAGATAGGGAATAAGTAACAGGTAACAATGAACAAGTAACAGTGGAAGGAATTTTGCTATGAAAGTTTTGTTTTTAACGATGTGGGTGTGCGTGGCGGTTGCATGTGTGGCGCGGCATGTGGTTCGGATGAATGTACGGCGGTTGGGAAAGCTGGGGTTTATTTCGCTGGTGATTGGAATCGCAGCGTTTGGATCGATGAAGCCGGATACTCTTGGGCATGTGGTTGATTTTGTGGGCGTATTGTTTGGGAGTGGGCCAATGTTGTCATCGTCGATATCATCGGAAAATGAGGTTGTTTTTGATGACAATGATTGGGATGGTGACGGAGTGCCGAATGAATTTGAAGACCGGGTGTTCATGGACAAGCATGATCCCACGGATGCGTTGAGTCGACGTTATGATTTCGGGATGACGGCGTTGGCGAAGTATGAGGTTGCGGCGGACTGGCGCGTTGTCGATACCGCGGGCGATGGGATTGCGGATGTGTGGAAGTTGCAATATGGGTTGGAGCCGGTGGCGGAGGATATTGGGAAGTTGGTGGCGACGAATGGGTTGACGTTTTGGCAGTCGTATGTGTTGGGGGTAAATCCGCTGGTGAAGGTGACGAATCCGGCAAACGCGCCGTTGACGGACGCGCAGGTTGTGGAGTTGGGGTATTCGCCGCAGGACACGGTTCCGCGGGAGTTGGTGGTGGCCGGGGTGCCGAGTGGTGCGACGGTGATTTCGCTTGGGTTGTCGGGGCCGGGCGCGCCGTATGTGCGGGTGCGTGTGGGGGCCGCGGTGCACGCGGGGATGGCAACGGGTGAGTACGCGTTGCAACCGGGCGCGGTGTATGACGTGGTGGTGGAGCGTTTGCCGTGGATGACGGGCGGCGCGGGTTTGCCGGTGAAGGTGGCGATTGAGGCGGTGCGCGGGATTGTGGCGGGGTTGTCGGGGTATACGGATGAGTTTGTGGTGCCGCCGGAAGCGGGCGGGTTTGCCCCGATGAGTACGCTGGCGCAGGCACCGCAGATAGACGTCATTTATGTATCGTTGGAAGCGGACAATGAGGCCTGTCTGCACGGACATGGGCGTGTGGTGGCGAAGCCGAGGAGTGCGGCGTATGGCGTGCTGGCAAGCGGGAGCACGGTTTGGAATTGGGTGGCGGAAAAGAATTACGGGGTGCTGTCGCCAGGCGGCCGTTCGGTGTCCATCTCGGTGGACAAAAACGCGCATGACAACTGGAAGGCGTACAAGAATGAATTTGCCGCGGGCGCGATTGCGGCGCGCGTCACACAACCGCTGCGGTGTGCTTATACGCCGTCCAATTCATTGCTTTACACGTTCGATTGGTTCAGTGGCAACTGGAGCGCAGATGTCGAGATGGGGTGTTGCCTGACGCATGAGCCAGAGGAGGCACACGGATCACATGACACGCACATCACCTGCAAGTGTTCATGCTGTGGTTGCTGTTGTCATTGTGGCAATGGGTATTGCGACGAGTGGTCGGACTGTTGCCAGCCGTCAACCGGGACGTTTACAACGGCGGCGGGCGAAAACGGGAATTCGTCGTTCACGGGGATGCTCCGCCACAACAACAACTGGGACTTGTAAAAACTGCTTTACAACGTCTATTACGAGGATCGCGCGATTGTCCCGATGTTTGGCCTGTGGGGACAGGATCGCGACATTTTGCGGTTCATGTTTTTGGACGCGCCATACGTGGGCGGCGGATGTTGCATTTGCAATGCGCACGCGCCGAAGACCAGCGAAGCATGGAGCGGCAAGGTGCTCTCCATCGCGGGCGGTATCCGCGTGTCCGACAATACCGGGCTGGTCACCGCGCCAAAGACCTACGCGCCGCTGGCGGTGGGAGCGGAACAAATCAGCTTTTATGTCGAGGGCAACCAGCCCGGCGGTTGGAACCGCGACCATTACCTCATTTACGAAGTCGGCCCCGCTGATGACAAGGACACCATCACGAATTACTACATCAACGCGCGGGCCAAGGTGTGGGCAAAAACGGATAACACCGGAAACGTAACGGACGACAAGCACCGTTTGACATGGAATCCCACGAACATCGTCGAAGTTCGCCTCACACCGCCGGATTCCAATGAAACCACGCCCCTTGGCATGGAAATCCGGGCTGGTAACCATTCCAAAGGTCACGCCTACTTGCAGCTCGTCGGCGACGGCCATTTCCGCGTCACTGGCCCAGGCGGCATGTCCTTCACCAATGGCCAAACCCACGCCTGGGCCGCCACGCGCGACGGCATGGACGAACTCACCGTCCAATGTTACAGTGTCGGCTCGGCCACCTTGCGCCTCTGCTACACCAACGCCAACGTCAGCGGTGTCTCCTACCGCAGTAGCATCAAACTCAAGGGAACTCGGTCACTTCCGAGCATTGTTTTCAGAAAAGGCAACAACACTCTTTCCAGATTTATGGGCGAAACCTATACCCACGGAGGAATTGATTGGGGTGTGAAGGTTACGGATATATATACAGATGGACCTCGCAATATAACGCTAACCGAGTTTTATGATGAAGCAAGCGACCCCAATTTGAAATTACGAGTGCGATTCAAGGATCAAAATTACATGAGTCAACGCATTTTGGAAAAAAATTCGTGACAACATGCTAACCCAGAATTACATCACTCCGACAAAAATCTCGAAGCCTTGGAACGTTTTTTCAACATCCGATAATTATGAAACAGCCAACTGCAACGAATTTATCAGGGCGCAGTTTCAAAAAGCCATCAACGATGTTTATTTCGGATTGACTGACCCGCAGGAAAAAACGTTGTTTGAAAACGCTTATTATGTGAATGACGCTGTAAAAGAATTGGCACCCGGATTACACATAATACCGCCGGATTTTAATGCAATCTCACCACTTCCAGCAAACGCCATCACAATGGTTGAGGTGGCTGTTAATTTGTTGGAAGGGAGCGCCGTTTCCGACCACTATTTTGAGGGAACACTCGTAAATCATTGGTTTGTCAACGATAAACGTTATAAATTTTTGAATTCATGCCCGACATGTGGCGAATATCCACCATTGCCTTGGCATTTATTAATCCTTGCAAAAATGTCTGAAACAACTGACAAAGTTTGGCAAGAAGCACATCACACAACAGTGACACCAGGTAGTTTTCTGGGGTCCGAATTTTTTGAGGAAGCCGCTTACTAAGCAGGGAAACATACCCAATGACAAAACAATCACAACACAAGTCAGCCGCGATGCTAATTGCAAGCGTGGCGATGTTTGCGAACGTGAGTTTCGCGCAAACCCAGCCACCCAACCCCGCCCAAGAGGTTGTGGATTTCATGAGCTCACCGCAAGGCTCGGGAGTCGTTCATAAAGTACAAATTTTACTGTCAGCCAGTCTTGGAAAAATTGGAATTTCAAATGAACTCGAACGTGTTGCTGGCGACATTACCCTTGATCTCCCTGTGCGGCAATTCGCACAAAGCGCATTGCTGACATACGACAGTTCGGCAACAAACACTTACGACGAAATTGTGGCATTTTGCACGACATGGCCTTTTAGGGAAGAAACGCCTCCTCTCATCACAATCGACACCATTACGGTCATGAAACGCGGGCTTGAGATTGGTTCGTCAGGGTTTGCGCAATTAAACAATACTTTGAGTGACACCAATTATCCTGTTTTATATCGGGAGCAAGTCAGCCGGATCATAACAAATTATGTTCATCACTTAACGCATTAAATATGAACAATCCCGTTACAAAAACAATTGCAACAATTGCCGCTCTTTTGCCTGTTATAATTGGCATTGGCGGGTGTTATATTTTTACATGGGAACTTATGGCTAACAGCCGGTACGGAATAGAAGGAGCGATTGCGAGCGGGTATTATACGTTTTGGTATATTTTCGGGTTTATGTCCTTTGTTTTAAGCATTGGGATGTGTTCTTTGGTTTTTCTTTTACCATTGATTCGTCTCCCACGACATAAACTTGAAATCGTTTTTTTGTTTTTACTCTTTCTCGCATTGCTCGTCATCACACCATTTATTGTCGCTTTCAAGAGACCCCACTCCGCCGCAAATCGCGCATCCTTTATTTGGCCGCCCGTATGCCTGGGACACCGCGGTGGTAGTATGGAACAAACACTTCAGATAAAGGAACCACTTTATGACAAAGCCAAATTTTTCCATTCTCTTCGTCATGATAGGTTCATTGAGGGGCGAAGGACAATGAGGGGCGTATCTATAAATGCCGCAAAACTCCACTCGCGGTATTTGAATGTTTGAGCGTGTAAACAGCAGTTTACTGATCTGCGTTTTTCGTGGGTGGCAGAGGTCGTGCCATGCCACGCATTGGCTTGCCTCGACTTAAAGGTATCGGGTATACTTGCGGCATGTTTTCGTGCGAATATATCGCTCATGTGTTTCCGTATGAAAAAATTGTCGTACTGCTGACACGACAATTAAACTGGGTACACCTTATCGCCGTCATTTCGATGTCACATCACAGGCAGGAAAACTTTCGGTGTGATTCGCGTCGTCTGCGGCACCTTGGTTGTGGCGTGGCAGGAGGTGTGCCACGCCGCGAAGAATACAGACGCGAATGTTTGTTCCACCTTCATGAAGGGACGGGATGATATTCGGGATTCCATATGCGTTGCTGGGCGCGGTGATGGTGGGCGGGCTGGTGGCGGTGTACCTTTTCCGGAGCCGCGCGCGGCGGCGGCCAGTGTCGAGCCTGATGTTGTGGCAGAAGGTGGCGCGGCCGCGACAGGGCGGGGTGCGGCGGGATGTGCTGGTGTTGCCGCCGTTGTTTTATCTGGAACTGCTGGCGTTGCTGGCGATGGTGCTGGCGGCGGCGGCGCCCATGATGTTGCAACCGTCCGCGCGGACGCTGACGGTGATTGTGGACACGTCGGCGTCGATGACGGCGAAGGGGGGCGACGGGTTGACGTCGAGGGAACACGCGGCGCGGACGTTGCGGGAGGAGTCGGGCCGGTATGCGCGGGTGCGGCTGATTTTGGCGGGCGCGGGAGAGCCGGCGCTGGCGGGGACGATGACGCCGGAGGAGGCGCGGCGGATGGTGGCGGGGACGGAATGTGTGGCGGCGGGGGATTCGGTGATGCGGGCGCTGGCGCGGGTGTCGGAAGGCGAGGGCGCGGTGCTGGTGTTGACGGATCGCGGCATGCCGGAGGAGGTGGCGTTGCGGCCGGGCGTGGTGTGGCGCGCGTGCGGGGAGCTGTTGGCGAATGCGGGGATCACGCACGCGAGCCGCTCGACGCTGGCGGATGGCCGGGACGCGGTGCTGGTGGAAGTGGCGGGGTTTGGCGTGGCGGCGGCGCGGCTTCGCGTGGCGGCGGGGGAGACGATGATGGTGGATGAGACGGTGACGCTGCCGGCGCGGCGCACGCTGATCACGCCGCCGGGTACGCAGGCGGTGACGGTGTGGCTGGGGGATGACGCGCTGGCGATCGACAACCGCGTGGTGTTGTTTCCGGAAACGGTGCGGCCGGTGCGGGTGGCGGTGCGGGTGGCGGAGGCGTCGTTGCGCCGCGTGACGGAGCGCGCGCTGGCGGCGACGGGGCGGATGATCGCGGACAACGCGACGCCGCAACTGGTCGTGACGGACGGGCCGGCGGATGCGGAGGCGGCGTGCTGGCAACTGGTGTTTCACAAGCCGGAAGCGGCGTCGTGGGTGCGCGGGCCGTATCTGGCGGATCGCGGGCAGCGGGTGTTGGAAGGCGTCACGCTGGAGGGGTTGGTGTGGGCCGCGGGGACGAATCCGCCGCCGGGGCGCGCGTGGGTGCTGGCGGGTTCGACGCCGCTGTTGACGGGCGACGCGTCGCTGCATCGCGCGCCGATTTTCCGGTTGGTCGCGGGGGATGCGCAGGGCACGTTTTTTCAATCGGTGAACTGGCCGGTTTTTGTCTGGAATGTGGTGTCGCTGTGCGCGGAGGCGCAGCCGGGTTTGGGGTCGCACAATCTGCGCGCGGGTACGGCGGTGACGTTGCGCGGCGCGTCAAATTCGCTCGTGCTGGAAACGCCGCGCGGCAGTGAGACGCTGGCGTTGCGCGCGGGCAGCACGACGTGGACGCCGACGACGCCGGGCCTCTACGCGTTGCGTTCGGGCGAGGCGTTTGCGGTGAATTTTATCGCGCCCGCGGAGTCGGATTTGCAATCGTGCCGGCGCGGCGTTTGGGGCGAACGGGCTGACATGGAAACGCTGGAGCAAACGCACCGGTCGTATGCGTGGACCGCGGGGCTTGCCGCGCTCGCGCTTCTGATGTTGCATCACGCGCGGCTCTTCCGGCGCGCCGCGGGAGGGTCGGCGGCATGACGTTTTTGAATCCGGTTTTTCTGTTGCTGCTCGTGCCGTGCGTGGCAACGCTCTGGCTTTGGCGGTTGCCCGGACGATACATGACCGGCGCGCGGCTGGTGGTGTATGTGCTGCTCGTGCTGGCACTCGCGCGGCCTGCGATTTGGCTGGCGCGGCGCAGTGGCGTGATCGTTGTCGTGGCTGACCGCAGCGCGTCGATGACCGGCGCGGCGTTGCGGCAGCAGGAGGAGTTCGTCGCCACGATTCAGGACGCGCGCCGCGGCGAAGGCCGTCTCGCTGTGGTTTCCTTTGGCGCCGACGCCACGCTCGAACACGCGCCGCAACACGCGTCATTCAACCGCTTCACCGTCGCGCACGACACCGATGCCTCGGCTCTCTCCGACGCGCTCGCGCTCGCGTTGTCGCACATCCCGCACAACAGCGCCGGCCGCCTGATCGTTTTTTCCGACGGACATTACACCGGCGAGGATCCGTTGCAACAAGCCGCCTTCGCCGCCAGCCGCGGCATCGCCATCGACTACCGTTTGCAGGCGCGTCCGGCCGCGGACGACACGGCCATCCTGCGCATCGACGCGCCGCAGGAACTTCGCGCGGGCGAGGGGCTTCTGGCCACGGTTTGGGTTGACACGCCGGTTGAGCAGGACGTCACGCTCAGCGTTCGCCGCGGCAACCAGCGCCTCCTCCACACCACCCGGCGCCTGCCGCGCGGCACCTCTCCGCTCGTCTTCCGCGACATGCCCGACGCGCCCGGCGTCTTCGCCTATCACGTCACCGTCACGCCCTCGCTTCCTGACGCGCTCTCCGAAAACAACGATGCCCGTTTCCTCGTCCGCCGCCAGGGAGGCAAGCCTCTGATTTGCGTTCCCGCTTCGCCGCAATCGCGTCTCCCCGAACTGCTCGCCCTCGGCGGCGTCAATGTCGTGACCGTCGCGCCCGACGCCTTTGACGGCTCGCTCGCCAACCTCGCCGGTGTCTCCGGTGTCGTGATCGAAAACACGCGCGCCGATGCGCTTCCCGCTGGTGCGCTCCAAAACCTCTCCGCGTGGGTTGAACACGCCGGCGGCGGTCTCCTTCTCACTGGCGGCAAAAACATGTTTGGCCCCGGCGGTTACTACAAGTCACCCATCGACGACATTCTTCCCGTCTCCATGGAGCTCCGCCGCGAACACCGCAAGTTTGCCATGTCCATCGCTGTCGCCCTCGACCGTTCCGGCAGCATGGCGGTTCGCGTCGACGGCGGCAAAACCAAAATGGACCTCGCCAACCTTGGCACCATGGAAGTCCTTAACCTCCTCTCCGACCAAGACGAAATGGCCGTCCTCGCCGTCGACTCCTCCCCGCACATCATCGTCAACCTCTCACCCGCCGGCAACGTCCGCGCCACCCAGCGCCAGCGTATCCTCGGCATCGAATCCATGGGCGGCGGCATCTTCGTTTACGAGGCCCTCGCTGCCGCCGCCCGCCAGCTCGAAAAAGCCGGCAACGGCGTCCGCCACATCATCCTCTTCGCCGACGCCGACGACTCCGAAGAACCCGGCGATTACCGTCGCCTCCTCGCCGCCCTTGGCGCCTCCGGCGTCACCGTCAGCGTCATCGCCCTCGGCACCGAAGCCTCCTCCGACGCCAACCTCCTCAAGGACATCGCCCGCCTCGGCAACGGCCGTTGTCTCTTCACCCAGAGCGCCCACGAAGTCCCCCGCCTCTTCGCCCAGGACACCTTCATGGTCGCCCGCAACACGTGGATCACCAACGCCGTCCTTCCCCGCTTCACCACCGCCCTTCCACAACTCTCCGACCTCCTCCCACCCAACGCCCCCGCTGTCGGCGGCTACAACCTCTGCTACCTCCGTCCCGAAGCCCTCGCCATCGCCCTCACCGACGACGAACACCACGCCCCTCTCGTCGCCATGCGCTGGCTCGGCGCCGGCCGCACCCTCACCTTCACCGCCGAAGCCGACGGCGCCAACTCCGGCCCCTTTGCCCAATGGGATCACATTCGCGAATTTTACGCCGCCCTCGCCCGCCACACCGCCGGCCCCGTCAACACCGGCGCCTCCGGATTCCTTCCCGTCCAAACCCCCATTCCCGGCGGCGTCCGCGTCACCCTCCACGCCGACCTCTCCATCCCCGGCGTCAGCGGAGCCGACCTCACCCTCCGCGTCATCCGCCAAGCCCAGGGCCAACACGAACCCGCCGTCCAAATCCTTCCCCTCGCGTGGCAAACCCCCGACACCCTCCACGCCGACCTGCCCCTCAAAGGCGGCGAAACCCTTCTTGCCACCATTACCTATCCGAACGGCCAAACCGACGTCCTTCCGCCCGCCTGCCTGCCTTACTCCCCCGAATTTGCCCCCGCCGCCACCCGCGACGGCGCCGCCACATTGACCGCCCTTGCCAACGCTACCGGCGGCGCTCATCTCGCCGATCTCTCCCGCATTTGGCAAACCCTTCCCAAACAATCCCACCGCCTCGAACTCACTTGGCTTCTTTACCTCCTTGCCGCCCTCCTTTTCCTCATCGAAATTTTCGAACGCCGCACCGGCTGGCTCGCTTCCCGCCTTCGCCGCACAACCATCTCGTCCGCCACCGACGAACCCGAAAAACCGTTTTCAACAAAAAAAACTTCCCCTAAAAAACCAGACAAAAAACCACCCTCAGAACCTCCGTCTTCTCCCGGCGCCCCCGAAAAAACCGAACCCGCCGAATCCCTCCTCCAGCGCGCCAAACGCCGCGCCGGCACACGCACACGGTGACATATAAAACGCCCGCGGCATGCTGTAGTGCTTTCATCCCGTTACGTCAAATGAAAACGACACCGAAAATGGTTTAAGGTTGCGTCACAATGGGTGACACCGAAGCGGATTTCGGTTCATTGTGTGGCGACGTCGGTGAGCGTCCAGATGAAGTTGTCGCGCATGGCGCCGCCGCAATGGGCGACAGTGTCGACCTGACACCAGCCGGAGGAGGTGGTGCGTTTGCTGCTTTGGAGCCAGAGGAGGATGACGGCGTGAAGGAGCTTGCCGCAGATGCAGTCGGCGAGGCACCAGATGGTGGTGAGCAGTGCGCGGACGTGCTTGTCGTAGCGCCGTGGGTGACCTCGCTTCGTTATCTTTATAGCTGATTGTCGCAGTTGTTTGATGGCGTGCTTTCGGGAGGGGCCGGTGATGCCGGCGAACTGTGTGAGAAAGAGTGATTTTTCTTTCTTGGTTGTGAGTTGTGCGTAGTGTCTGCGGCTGATGGCCAGGTTGACTTTTTTTCGTTGTTGGACATGTTCATGGCCTCACATTTTTCGGTGTCGCGAATTGTGAGGCAACCAAAAGGTGCGACGGTGCTTTTCGGTGTCATGTAGTGTGAGTCAACGCGAAGGACGGTTTTTACTTGCGTGGTTTAGAACGGGTGACTATACTTGACGATTTCAAATGGGGTGAGGTGTGTCCTGAAACAGGAGAACGCGTGAGAAGACGAATTGGCAAAGGTTTGACGTTGGCGCGGGTTGCCATTGATATGGCGGCCCGAGGCGTCTCTATGCCGTTTGCCGACGATGGCGCGGATTCTTTTTGGGGAAACAACAGCACGAACGCGACGTCGACAGCCGCGCTGGGGTGTTTTTAATTTTCCGGCATTCACAAGGACTTCAAGGCCCATGGCGAACATCAAAAAGAAACCCGCAGCAAAACCGGCGAAGGCCGTGACACAACAAGTGAAAAAGACATTGCCGAAGAAGGTGGAGGTCAAGGTGAAGGGAAGCAAACCCGCGAAGAAGGAGCCCGTGAAGGCGGCCAAGCCGTCCAACGCAAAGGCGAAAACGGTGGCGAAGAAACCCGCCGCGCCGGTCGTGAAAGCACCGGTCAAAAAGGCGCCGGCGAAAGCGGCGCCGGTTGTGGAAGTCGCCAAAAAGGCGGAAGCCAAGCCCGCGAAAACGCCTGCGTCACCTGTTGTCGCGAAGAAGGCGCCGGTTGCGGAAGTCGCAAAAAAAGTAGAACCCAAGCCCGCGAAAAATGCCGTGCCGCCCAAGGCGTCCGTCGAATCGGCGGCGCCGGTCGCGAAGCCCGCGGATCCGCCGCTGGTCGAGGCCGACGACCTCGCGTTTGATCCGAGCCTGCCAGCGCAGGACATTGATTTGGATGATTCGGACGTCGATATTTTGACCGACGACGGCATTGAGGATCTTGTCCGTCACTTCGGCCCCACGGCCACCACGGACATTTTGGACATCGACCAGAGCGACGCCTTTGCCGAGGGGTTTGGCGCGGACGAGCCGCTTGATTTTGACATCAACGCCGCTGTCGCGCCGGAGCTCCCGAGCCTCGACCTCACGCGAAACGCCTCCCGCGCGAAGCGCGAGGATCGCAACGAGCGCATCAAGCTCCTGATCAAGCGCGGCGAGGCGCAGGGTTATCTCACGTGGGACGAGGTGAACGAGGGCCTCTCGGACACGATGTTGAAGGATTCCAGCATTGAGTCCTACGTCAGCATCTTGCGCGGAATGAACATTGAGGTGATCGACGCCACGGATGTGGAGCGCTTCCAGGCCGAGCATGCCGGGCAGGACGCGAGCCGCGCGAGCCGCCTCGACTTTTTTGATGATCCCATCCGCATGTACCTGAACCAGATGGGGCAGGTCGCGCTTCTCAGCCGCGAGCAGGAGGTGGACATTTGCAAGCGCATCGAAGCTTCCGAGGCGACGGTGTGCGAGTACTTCAACTACTTCGCCTTCGCGCCCAAGATGTACCTCGACCTCATCGACCGGCTGGAGACCGGCACCGAGCGTTTTGACCGCGTCGTCACTGACCGTTTTGCCGACGGCCGCGATCTTTACATGGAGGAGCTGCCCAAGCATCGCAAGGTTCTCCACACCCTCCACGAGCGCATCCAGGCCGCCTGCGTCACGCTCCGCGCCGCGAAGGACACGCCCAAATTCAATCAGGCGAAAAAGCATCTCGACAAAATCCGCCAGGACGTTGTGAAGGCCTTCCAGGATCTCAACTTCAAGCAAAAGGTTCTCGAGACGCTGAGCAGTGAGGCCGAGGAAAAACTGTTCCGCCCTTATCGCCTGCTCAACGCCGACATCCTCAAGCTCAAGAAAAAGCCCGCCAGTAAAAAACGCAACGGCATGATCGCCGAGCACGAGGCGCGCCTCAAGGTCATTGAGCAGACATTTGGCGTCGAGCCCGCGGACTTCCTGCAAAAATTTGAAATCCTCCGCGACGCCATGCGTTCCGGCCAGAAGGCCCGCACGGAGATGGTCGAGGCGAACCTCCGCCTAGTCATCAGCATCGTCAAAAAGTACATGAATCGCGGACTCTCCTTCCTTGATCTCATTCAGGAAGGCAACACCGGCCTCATGAAGGCCGTCGAAAAATTTGAATACCGCCGCGGCTACAAGTTCAGCACTTACGCCACGTGGTGGATTCGACAAGCGGCCACCCGCGCCATCGCCGACCAGGCTCGAACCATTCGCATCCCCGTGCACATGATCGAGACCATCAACAAGCTCCTGCGCGTTCAAAAGAAACTCGTGCAAGAGCTTGGGCGCGAACCTACCCCCGAGGAAGCCGCCGAAGAAATGGGGATTCCCGTCGACCGCGTCCGCGCCGTCTACCGCATGGCCCAGCAGCCCATCTCGCTGCAAAGCCCGGTCGGCGATGGCGACGACGCCCACTTTGGCGACTTCATCGAAGACAAGTCCGCCGAGAGCCCGTCTGAAATGACCGCCTACAGCATGCTCAAAGAGCGCCTGCAGGAGGTTCTCACCACCCTCACGGAGCGCGAGCGCCAGGTGCTCGACTTCCGTTTTGGGTTGACCGACGGCTACTCCCGCACCCTCGAAGAAGTCGGCAAACAGTTCAACGTGACCCGTGAGCGCATCCGGCAGATCGAAGCCAAGGCTCTGCGCAAGCTCCGTCACCCCACCCGGTTGCGCAAACTCGAAGGGTTCCTCGAAACGCGCTGACGCGGATCCGCGGAGGCCGGCCTGTTTGCCGCCTCCGCCCGCATCCCCTCCGCCAGCTTTCCGGCGGCCGGGGACAGTGCCCCTTATCCATATCCCGCGCAACCCACCACACCCGTCCTAAAAGGAGGACACCACAACATGTTCGGTTTCTTAAAATCAATCTTCGGCGGCAACTCCGCCCCCGCGTCCGGCGGCCGAAGCGACGGCAAATGCGTCGAAATTTACGTCGGCAACCTCAGCTATGACATGACCGACCGCCAGCTCCACGACACCTTCGCCAAATACGGCGCCGTCAAATCCGCCCGTGTCATTGACAACCGCCACAACAAACGTTCCAAGGGTTTCGGCTTCATTGAAATGCCCAACCGTCCCGAAGCCGAAGCCGCCATCAAGGCCCTCCACGACCGCGAAGTCATGGGCCGCCGCCTGCGCGTCAACGAAGCCAAGAACAAGTCGCGCGACTAATTTTTTGTACATTCAAAAAAGAAAAAAACCGGATCCGCAGGGATCCGGTTTTTCCTTTTTACAAGCATCATTGGCATGGCGATTTTGAGCCACAACAAAACAAACTTTGCGCGCTTGGCGTCTTTGCGTCAAACCACCTGGCGTGGCAGAGCATGACCTCTGCCACGGCATGGTTTTTACTTGGAGCCTGCGGACAAGGATGGTATGCTGTCTTTTATGAAAACGCACCTATTCGCCATTTTCTTTTTGCTCGCCGCGACGGTGGCTTCGGCCCGGACGAATCCGTTTGACATGCCGGAACGGTTCGAGGCGCACAACCAGTTGCGGATGCAGCTGATTGAGACGATTCAAAAGAAGGACAACAAGGAGATGGAGTCGGTCGCGCGCAAAGGTGTGGCGTTGCTGCCGGAGGATCCGCTGTGGTATTACAACCTGGCGTGCGCGCTGGCATTGCAGGGCAAGGACGCGCAGGCGGGCGTGAATTTGGACAAGGCGATTTCGCTGGGATTTTCGAATGTGGAGATGCTGGAGACGGACGAGGATTTGACGTCAATGCGGCGCCGCGCGGACTTCAAGCGGTACCTCGACAAGGCGCGGCGGGTGAAGCCGGAGGTGACGCCGTATGAGATGAAGGACGACCTGCTCGGCGTGGTCGAGGAGTCGGACACGGCGTGGGATTATGACATGGGCATCTTCCGCACGTATTTCCAGTTTCCGCAGCAGCAGCCGGCGACGACGAACCTTTACAACGGCGCGGGCGCGAAGCAGGTTCAGGAATGGCTGAAGGCGAAAACCGCGGCGGGGAGTTACGGCATCTTGTACGACAACCGCGACGAAGGCCATTCGCAGGCGGACGTGAAACGCTTTCCCGGTCTGGCGCAGGTGCGTTACGGCGAGGAGGCAAAACAGCGCGGACTGCAAATGGCGGGCGCGCGGTTTTTATACAACGCCACGGTGATCGGCAACTCGTCGCTCGCCATGACGGAGGGTCCGTTCTGGCGTTGCATCTCGCGCAGTTTGACGACGGGCACGCGGCAGGGCGCGCTGCTCTTTATGCAGTATTCATCGAACCATTTATATGTGTATCCGAGCCATCAGGATTATCTTGCCGACAAGGTGGGCGACGCGTTTTCGGCGAACTCGCCGTACCTCGTGACGTCGCTCGGCTCATCGTTTTCGGACAAGCCGTTTGTGCACGCGTTCATCTCGACGATGGCGGCGATGGATCCGGAGGTTGCGAAGTTTCTCACGCAGTCGGGCCGCATTGCGCCGACGTTGCAAATGCTGTTGCGCTCGACGCAAAAGCATCTTGCCTCGCCCGACGAATATCTCACCGGCAAGGCGCACCGCGTGGTGTTGAATCCCGCGAACGTCAACGCCGAGGCGATGGTGAAGCTGGCGCACGCGATGACGACGAACACGATTCCGCCGCTGGCGTACATTCGCCTCGAACAGATGAACCCGCCGCCCGCCAGACAGGGCGTGGACTTTTTTGACGCGCGCAGCGACGAGCTGGTGGTGCAGACTCCGGCGTTGTTTTCAATGGTCATGCGCGGCCCTGCGGAGAAGCGTTCGTTGCGATTCGCCGCGGGCGCGATCCCGCCCGGCGTCACAGAAAAAATGGAATACAAGTGGGTCGTGTTGCAGGGCGATCCGCAATGGGTGGAGATCAAGCCCGAGACGCCGGACAACTCCAGCGTGACCATCACGCTCACGCATCCGCCCATGGTGCCGTTCGTGCTGGAGCCGTCCAGCGATCCGGAGAAGCCCGCGCTGATGACCTCACGCGTGGACGTCGGCGTCTTTGTTTCCAACGGCACGAGCTGGTCGCCGCCGGCCATGGTGTCATTCTATTATCTGCCGAATGAGGAGCGCATTTACGACAAGGACGGACGCCTGGTGAAGATTGATTACGCAAAGGCCGCGGCGGTTTACGCGGACCCGATCCTCACGCTGCCCAAGCGCTGGATCGACGTCTACAAATACGACGCCAAGGGCGTGATGACCGGCTGGGATCGCACGCGCGGAAACCTCACCGAGGCGTTCACCGCCGACGGCTTCAAGGTCGAGACGCGCGACAAGCTTGGCCGTCCGCAAACCGCGCGCGTGGTCGATTATCTGCCGCGTACCGGCGCGGGTCCTGCCGGCGGCGTTGAGCTTTCACAAAGCGACTCCCCGCGCATCGTGACCTACACCTACTCCGGGCCGACCGACCAGCGCGGAACGTTCAAGGTCAGCGAGTAACCGCCAAACCCTTTCGTGGTGTGGCACGACCTCTGCCACGCCACGCCTTGTTTTTTCGTTTTGACTTGAAGAAGAAACTTCCATCCTACTACACCGAGAGCAACACCAAGACGCTGTTGCGGTTTCTCCTTTCGCTCGCGTGGAAATACAAGTGGAACAGCCTCGGCGTGTTGTTTTTGCAGATCATCCTGCTCACGCTCGGCCTGGTCGGTCTGCGGTTCATGGGCGTGGGCGTGGATTTCATCCGCCAGCACATCGCGCCGTCCGCGAATCCGAAACCGCTCACCATCGCCGGCTGGCCGCTGCCGGATTTCGGCAACGTTTACTTGACGCTCCTTTTTGTCACCGGCGCGATCCTGCTCATGGCGGTTTTGCGCGGCGTGCTCAACTACCTGTACACGATCTCGGTCAACGCTTTTGTGCAATGCAAAATCGTGGTCGACTTGCGCACGCAGGTCTTCGAAAAAATGCAGCGGCTGAGCTTCCGGTTTTTCGACGCGAACGCCTCCGCCTCGATCATCAACCGCGTCACCGGCGATGTGCAGTCCGTGCGCGCCTTCATCGACGGCGTGTTGATTCCCTGCGTCGTGCTGGTGCTCTCGCTCGTCGTGTATCTCGTTTACATGCTGCGCATCAGTCCGCTGCTCACGATTGTCTGCTTGTTGCCGTCGCCGTTTTTGTGGTTCGCCTCCTCGCGCTTCAGCAAATTCATGCGGCCCCGTTACCGCAAGGTTCGCCAGCTCTACGACGACCTTGTGCTTGTCCTCACAGAACACCTTACCGGCATGAGCGTCGTGAAGGGTTACGCGATCGAGGACATTCAGGAAAAAAAATTCAAGACCGCCAACGACGCCGTGCTCAACGAGCAGCAGGACATCTTTAAAAGCGTCAGCCGCTTCAATCCGATCATCGGTTTCATCAGCCAGCTTTCGACCGTTCTGCTCTTCGGTTTCGGCGGCTGGCTCGTCGTACTTCACGAAACGCGCGGCGCTTCGGTCGGCATCACGGTCGGCGACCTCCTCGTCTTCTCCGCACTCATTCAGCAATTTTCCGGGCAGATCGCCAACATTGCCAACATCGCCAACTCCATCCAGCAATCGCTCATCGCCGCGCACCGCGTCTACGAAGTCCTCTCCGCGCCCGTTGAAATCGAATCCAGGGAGCTGGCCCTCGCGCCCACTGTCTTCCGCGGTCGCATCGACTTCGAGAGCGTCACCTTCGGTTATTCACCCGCCGATCCGATTCTCAAAAATTTGTCCTTCACCATCGAGCCCGGCGAATGCGTCGCCATCCTCGGCGCCACCGGCTCCGGCAAATCAACCATCCTCTCCCTTATCCCGCGCTTCTACGATCCCAACCAGGGCCTCGTTCGCGTCGACAGCAAGGACTTGCGCGACCTTCATGTCGAGTCCCTCCGCCGCGCCATTGGCGTCGTCTTTCAGGAGAGCTTCCTCTTCTCCACCACCATCCGCGCCAACATCGCTTTTGGCAATCCCGACGCCAGCGACGAGCAAATTTTCGCCGCCGCCAAAATCGCCGCGGTCGACACCTTTGTCCACCAGCTTCCCAACGGTTACGACACCATCCTCCACGAAGGCGGCGCCAACCTCTCCGGTGGCCAGCGCCAGCGCATCGCCATTGCCCGCGCCATCCTCCAAAACCCCGCGATTCTTTTGCTCGACGATCCCACCGCCGCCATCGACGCCCACACCGAACACGAGATTCTCTCCTCCATCGAAAGCGCCATGAAAGGCCGCACGACCCTCATCGTCACTCACCGCCTTTCCACGCTTCGCCGCGCCAACCGCATCCTTGTCCTCGAAAACGGCAACATCGCCGAGATCGGCACCCACGACGAACTCTTCGCCAAGCGCGGTTTGTATCACATGATCGTCTCGCACCAGTCACACGGTGCCGTCACGCCGGCCTGAAGCGCATCGCACGCTTGCACAAAACCCGTGTTTTTCCTATAGTATCCGCCTTTCAAAGGAATCCCGAACATGAGCACACAACACCATTTCCAAGCCGAAACCCGCCAGCTTCTCGACCTCGTCATCCACTCGCTCTACTCGAAAAAGGAAATCTTTTTGCGCGAGCTCATCTCCAACGCCTCCGACGCGATTGACCGCGCGCAATACGAAGGCCTCACCGACAAGTCGATCCTCGCCGACACGCCCGCGTGGCGCATCGACATCAGCCTCGACAAGGACGCCAAAACCCTCACCCTGCGCGACAACGGCATCGGCATGACTGAGGCCGAAATGATTGAGCACCTCGGCACCATCGCGCGCTCCGGCACCAAGCACTTCATCCAATCGCTCAAGCAAAAACAGGAGCCCAACGCGCCCGAGCTCATTGGTCAGTTTGGCGTCGGCTTCTACGCCGCCTTCATGGTTGCGGAC
This sequence comes from Kiritimatiellia bacterium, assembly GCA_031550185.1. Lineage (GTDB taxonomy): Bacteria > Verrucomicrobiota > Kiritimatiellia > RFP12 > JAVBOU01 > JAVBOU01. Next base: position 20,943 of record JAVBOU010000219.1, read on the forward strand.
GAAGTCACCGTTGTTTCCAAACGCCGCGGCCACACCGGCCCCGCTGTCAAATGGCAGAGCAAGGGCGACGGCGATTTCTCCACCGAAACGCTCGCCGACGCCGCGCCCGACGGCACCACCCTCACACTCCACTTGCGCGACGAGATGGACGAATTTCTCGACGGCTGGCGCATCCGCCAACTCGTCAAGCAATACAGCGACTTCATTGCTTATCCGATTCACCTCGACGACAAAATCAAGGACGATGACAAGAAGGATGAAGACGAGGCCGAGGACAAGCCCCTCAACACCATGCGCGCCCTTTGGAAGCGCAGCAAGAGCGACGTTAAGGACGACGAATACACCGAATTTTACAAGCACATTTCACACGACTCCGACGCGCCGCTCAAGACCATTCCCATCGCCGCCGAGGGCGTCGTCGAGTTTCGCGCACTTCTCTTCGTTCCCCAAAACGCGCCCTACGACCTCTTCAATCCCACCCGCAAAAACGGCCTTCACCTCTACGTCCGCAACGTCTTCATCGGCGCCGACTTCGAGGCGTTGCTGCCCGAATACCTGCGCTTCGTCCGCGGCGTTGTCGAAAGCTCCGACCTGCCCCTCAACGTCTCCCGCGAAATCCTCCAGGACGACGCCGTCATCCGCAAAATCCGCAACAACCTCGTCAACAAACTCCTCGGCACTTTTGCCGACATGAAGAAAGACGATCCCGCGCTCTACAAAAAATTTTACGCCGCCTTTGGCCGCGTCCTCAAGGAAGGTCTTCACACCGACTGGGGCAACAAGGACAAGATCAAGGACCTCCTGCTCTTCAACTCCGCCCGCCTCGAAGGCAACCCGCTCATCTCCCTGCGCGACTACAAGGACGCCATGTCTTCCACGCAAAAAGACATCTACTACCTCGCCTCCGAAAGCCTCGACACCGCGCGCCAGTCCCCGCATCTCGAAGCCGTCCTCCAGGCCGGTTGCGACGCGTTGCTTCTCGTCGATCCCATCGACGCCTACATCGCGCCCGACCTCGGCGAATACGACGGTGCCAAACTCATCCCTCTCGACCGCAGCGACTTTGAACTCGGCACCGAAGACGAACGCAAGGCCGGCAAAGAAAAACAGGAGGCCGCAACCAAGGATTTGAAAAACCTGCTCACCGCGTTGCAACCGTTGCTCGACGAAGAAATCCGCGAAATCCGCGTTTCCCCGCGCCTCACCGAAAGCGCCTGCTGCCTTGTCACCGAAGAGGCTGACATGAACCCCATGATGACCCGCATGATGCAGGCCATGGGCCAGGACGTTCCCAAGCAAAAGCGCATCCTCGAAATCAATCCCGCCCATCCCGTCATCCAAAAAATGAAATCCATGCCCGCCGCCGACGCCCAGCTCAAAGACTACGCCGAGCTCCTCCTCGGCCAGGCCCAACTTGCCGAAGGTGACGCGCCCACCAACCCCAAACGCTTCACCCAACTCCTCGCCGCGCTCATGGCGAAGTAACAGCCGCATATCACTCCAAGCCCCTAACGGAATTCCGTTTCAAAACGTCATTGTGGCGTGGCAGGACTCCTGCCACGCCACAACGGCTTTCGTTTTGTCCGGTTATTCCCCGATGTTGACCTTGAGCGAGCGGTTGAGTTTGTAGATCAGGGGTTTGGCATCGTCGCTCTGCCATGTGGCGGGCACGAGGTAATAACCCCAGCCCAAGACATCCAGCGCGGGCGTGAGGACGCCTTGGTGGGTGACGCTGGTGGCCTTGAGTTTGGGGACGTTTCTCTCGTCGAGATATTCATAATAGAGGTTGAACCTGCCGCTGAAAAGGCCGGTGGTTTTGGCGAGCGTGAAGGTCGCGACGGCGGGGTTGTCGGCGGCGTAAACGTAATTTCCCGCCTTGTCGACCGCGCCGGGTTTGGCGCCGGGAAGTACGAAGTTGCCTTTCGCGTCGGACGTGAAGGCGACGTGCGGCAGGTTGATGGCCGGGCTTTGCGCGTTGTACGCGCCTTTGACGTAGAGGTAATCGGGTGGCAGGTTCGTGGCGGTGAGGTAGTGGTTCGCGAGGCTCGCGACGGGCGCGTAAAACCCGCCGCGCGGCGCGAGCGTCAAGGTGAAGCGATCCTCGACCGCGGGCGGTTTGCCGGCGGGTGTCTTGCCGGGATAGGACCATTGCCAGAATTCGCCGTTGAGGGATTTTTCGGCGTCGGAGAAGAGCAGGCCGGAGACGTGGCCCTTGCCGCTGTAAAGCGGGAAGAAGCAGGGAATGATCGCGGTGTCGCCGTCGATCAACAGTACGCCGCTGCCGGAGACCGCGGCGCCGTCGGCGAGCTTGCCGGCGAGTTTCACGCCGCCGTCGGTGCCGGCGATGGTGGCGGTGAGATAGCCGTGGCCTTCGGGAACATTTTGTGCGGCGCCGAAGTCGAGCGTCCCGTCCAGCGGCGCGGCGACAGTGTAATAGCCGGCGTGCGACGCGAGCGCGGTCTTGGCGATCACATCGGCTTTGTCGGCGAAGGCGCGGCGCTGGCCGAGGAGTTCATGCGCGTCATTAAAGCGACCGCCAAGGTGCAGCGAATTCCACGCGGCGTTGGCGTCGAGCGCGAGGTCCAATGTTTCGCCCTTGGCCGTGCGCAGGTTCATCGTGAAAATGCCATTGTCAACACTTGTCCACGACGCGCCGCTGAAGGAGAAGGTGCCGCTGGATGAAATGACTTTCGCCGTGACCTTGCCCGCGGACGTGACAGCCACGTTGAAGGAGCCGCTGATGATGTCGTCGCGCGTGAGGTAACCGGTGAAGGTGCCTTGCGCCCGCGGGGCAAGCGGTTCGATCACGAGCCGGATCTCGCGCGTGGACTTGCCCGCGGCGCTGGTTGCGGTCAGTGTGACAACCGCGTCGGCCTTGGCCGTGGCCGCGCCGATGATGGAGTCGCCGACGACCTTCAGCCCCGCGGGCAGTCTCGCCGCGCTGAGTTTGGCGGGCAGTTCGGAGTCGATTTCCACCGGGATTTCGAGCGCCACGCCGGCCATGCCGGTGAACGTGCCGGAGGTCAGGATTGTCGGCAGGATGCACCGGAAAATCGCGCGGTATTCGGCGATCCCGTTCACGCTGTCCTCCGCCGCCTGCGCTGCCGTGACAACCCGCTTCGTGGCAGCGCTCCCGTCCTGCCACGCGACAAAGAGCCAGCCCTTGGCGGGCGTCGCGGTCAGCGTCACGCTCCTGCCCGTTGCCGCGTAACCTGAGCCCATGACCTTGCCGCCCTGCGGTTGCAACGCCAGCCCGTGCACATACGGCACGCGCGCAAACTCCGCCGTCAGCGACACGTCGCCCGTGAGCGTCACGCTTTGCGCCGCCGTGGCGGGCCTGGCAAAGTTGCCACCACGCCAACCCGCGAAAACCCAGCCCGGACGCGCCTTCGCGCTCAGCGCGACCTTGGTTCCGGCGGCGTAAACACCCGCGCCAAAGACATCGCCGCCTTGGGGATCCGACGACACGACATCCAGTCGGCACGCCACCGCGCCATCGGGAATGAAACGCACATTCGCGACATGTGCCCGCGCCTCCGGATCGCCGCCCTGCACGACCTCCCACGCCAGCGCGTGCGAACCCTTGGCCAGCGGAACCGCCACGTCCGTCCATTCCGTCGCGTTCGGCCACGACGCCAAATTCGCCTTGCCATCCATCAGGCGCAGCAACGTCTTGGGCGACTCATCCGCCGCGCCCGTGATCCGAACCGAGAAATAAAGCGTCCCCGCCGACGCCGCGCTCACCGACGTCTTCAGCGACGCAACTTTGCCATTACCCGTCGCATAACCGACCGCCGCGTCCACCTCCGCGCCGTCGCGCATCACCTTCCGTGGCAGCCACGCGCCCGCGCCACTTGACGCAAACTTGTACGCCGCATTTTCCAACGCGCTCGCCAGCGTCGCCTGCGCATTCGCGTCCACGATCGTCACCCGGCACGTGAACACCTCGCCCAGCTCCATGTTCACCGGATCACCCAGCACCACGGTGAAAAACTCCTCATCCTCCACCAGCTTGTCCGTCAGCGTCGGAATCGAAATGGTCTTCGTGGCAATCTCCCCCGCCTGCCACACCAGCTTCTGCGGCATCACCTTCGGCGCCGCGTAATCCTTGTTCGCCGTGGCTGTGCCGGGGACAATCCACCACGACACCTCGGAGGCGAAATCAGGATTCCCGCCCGTGACCTCCAACACCGCCGCGGCACCCTCGTTCACGCGGATGGTCGAAGTCGCAAACGCCGCCGCCTGCACCAGCGGCTTGTGCTTCACCGTGTTCCACCACGAACCGTCAAAGTCATCGGTGGACATCCATTCATTGTAGTCAAACTGGATGTCCGCCTTGGCCGCCAGATGCAACCCCTCCGGCGCGTCTTCACGCAACCTCACACGGAACGAAACGTGTCCCTCGCCCACAAACGTTTCCGGATCATTCGGCGGCAGGAAACCCGCGTACGGATCCAACGGCCAGCCATCCGGCGTGGTCGGATCCACAATCCGCAAATACCAACTCGCCTTGCCTGTTTCCTGATTGACCGCCAGCGACGTCCGCACCTGATAATTCGTGCCGTTCAATTGGACCGTGGATTCCCCGAACGACTTGCCCGACAATCCCAAGTCAATCTGATTGTGAAACGCCACTTCGCCCATTTCAAACGTCGACCAGTCCAGCCACTTCGACATCTGATGCTCCACCCAAACCTCCTGCGCCGCTCCTGTGGCTTCGGGGAGGTTTTCAAAGTAAATGATATAGTTCATCCATTGCCCGGGCTGCACAAACCGCTCCGTGTCGGGATTGCCAAAACCCAGCGGGCCGGTCATCATGTTCGGGTCTTCGGAATTTGGATTCGGCGGATTAGGGTTTGGCGGATGCGGTTTCGGGCCGGGTGGAGGCGGCTCATGACATTTATGGTTGTACTGGGCCGCATGGGCTTTTCGTAATTCGTTAAATGCCATTAACAATTCGGGCTTCGTCTTTCCCCAGTATGCGTCCTGCAAGGCGATGAGTGACAGTATGTCTTCGCGTAATTTATTTAATTCTTGATACAAACCAATGGCAGGTCCTATTGCTTGTAAAGCCGCTATTTTAGCTTGTAAGTTTTTTATTGTAGTATTGTAACCTCCAACCCCGTTGGGTTGAGGCTTTCCATTTTTAAGCGCATTGTTTATCATGGTGTCTCTTCTTTTTGTCGCTGTCTCAAGTTGTTTTTTTAAACTGCCAATCAATGTTTCGTTATTTTTTGACTCATACAATGCATCGGCAATATTCCCTGCGGCAGATTTCCAATCACCCGTGATAATGTTTGCCAGTGCTTCGCCATAAGGTTCGGCAACAGAATACCCTTTATTAAAAGCGGGTATAAATTTCAAGAGAGCAGTCAAGGCATTAAGACCTTGAGTGCGAACGCTCCACTCAAACGCATCAATGTGTTGCAATTCATTGTGCGCCCTGTCATGGGATGCGAGATAAGCAACCTTCCATTTTTTCCAATTATTATACTTTATGAGATTGCAATTACAACCACACTTGGGACAAACTTCAAAAGGCGGATGATCTTTATACATGTATTTTTCAGCCGCGTTCCTTAATTCCGCAAGGTCTTCATAACACCTATTTTTTGTTGTCCAAAGTCTGAAGAAATTACCCATTCCTTGCGGTGTAAATAGGGTCGAGGATGTTGCAGACATGGCCGCCATCATGAACGGTTGCGGCGTGATGAGCACATTCGCCGCGTCATCCAGCATCCCGTCTTCAAGATATAGTGTCATCGTTGACGGAAAAGCTGCAATTGTGAACGCGTCATCTGCATACTCATATACCCTCGCCAATTCCGCGCCCAGTGTGTAAGTTCCCGGTTTGACACGGAACGTTGCCGCGCCTGTGTGGTCGGTGGCCACGGTGACCGTGTTGGAGTCGGCATTGACCAGCGTGAGCGTCACACCCGCGACAGGGGAGCGTCCGGCGTGATCCAGCAAAACTTCAAACCGCTGTTCCACCAGTTGTGCAAACGGCGCTTGAATCTGTCGGTTGGCGGATTCGATTTCCATGCGTGTCAACCCAAAGGCTGTTCCGTCGTTCGCGGTAATCCATGCGTCGCGCCAGTCTGCCGGGATTCCCGACGCGAAGAAACGCCCGTCCGGCAGCACTTCGCAGAACCCGCCACGGATGCCGTCCGCACAATGGAAAACGATGGTTGCTCCGGTCAAACCTGCAAGCGTGCCGCTCACGGTTTGCGTCGCAGGTACATTCAATGTCACGGCCTGTCCTGTGGCGTCAAGGTCGGCATACGTGATTATTCCAAAACTTTCCGTCATCGCATAAACCCGCAACGGGATTAAAGGATATTCACGAAGCACGATTGTCACGCCCTCCACGGACACCCAGTTTTCCAATCCCGAACCGTCGTTGTGTTCCACCAGCAACCACGCGGCCTCGCGACTTCCACTCCCCTGCAAAGTCACCTCAATGCGCCTGCCGTCCGTTGTCACTTCGGCTGTCGTTGTTGCACCGACACTGACCGTGACCGTCCCGTAATCCAGCGCGCAATCCGAAAACAACGCGAAAACTTTATACACGCCTGCCGCAAGTGCGTTGTTGGCAAACGAGCCGTTTTTTTCAACATACAGGTCGTGGATGCCGCCGTCTTCATCAACCGCGTAAACCTGGGCGTCGTCCGCCTTGAATCCCTTCGGCAACTGTCCTTCAATCGTGCCACCCGCGTTCAACGGAATTTCAGTGTTCAATCCCGTCTCCACCGTCAACACAAGCTGCTTGGTTAAAAATCCTTCCGCCGCCGCGCCGACCAGATATGTGCCGTTGCGGAGGCTGGCTTGGAATTGTCCCGCATTGTCCGTTTCAACCCACTTGGTTTCGCCACCGGACAATTCCTTGAACAACACAATGCCGTCGTTGACCGACTGCCCCGCCCCGACGAGCAACCGCCCTGTGACCCTGCTTCGGGTTTGGGACACCATAAAAACCGTCCCGCCGGATGGCACGGCCACATCAAATTGTTCCGCGACAAGCAAACCATCCGCATTAAAGACCGCCATGTAATACACGCCGGGCGTCAACCCCTCAACCACCGCCTCGCCGTTCCAATCAACGGTTGCAAAACCAGAACCTTGCCCATCCGTTCGCATCACAAAAACCATTCCCTCCGCGTTGTCCGAACCAACATTTGCCGTGAGCGTTTGGTGAGCCGCTTGCAGGACGAAATCCACCTCGACTTGCTCCTTCGCGGACAACACAAGCACCTCGGTTGCCGAAGCCTCGTATCTGTTCAAATATGCCTGCGCCGAGTAGCTGCCCGTTGCCGCGCCGTAATACGCGTATTCACCCGAAGAATTGCAAAATGCTTGCCCCGAGAAAGGCGCGTACAGGTTTCGAATCATGATAACCGCATCCGGCAACGCATTTCCCGTCGTGTCATAAACACGCCCTTGGATCACGCTCACGTCCTCCCTTGAAAGCACGACGGTGGCGCCGGTATCCCCGGCGCGAACCGTCACGTCCTTCCGCAGTCTCGCCGTCTCGGCAAACCGCGCCTCCGCCGTGTAGGTTCCCGCGCCGCCCACAAAGAACACGCACTCCTCCGCCGAATCCACGCGCTTCATCATCGGCGCGCGCAACCCGCCACCCGACATGCTGACATCCACGCCAACCGCCAGTTCCTCCTCCGTGAAACCTTTCAGCATGACCGAGACGCCACGCCCCCGTTCGCCAAACCACCGCACCTTGAATACATCCCCCGACATTGGAACCTCGACTTCCAAATCATCCGCAAAGGCGCCTGAAAGCACCTGCAACGTCACATTCGCCCCACGCGGCACGCCCGGCAAAATGAAACAACCGTTGGCATCCACCGTGTCATACGAAAGGATGTCTCCGTCCTCCGAAATCGCCGCGACTTCCGCGCCTTTCAACGCATCGTTTGTCGCCTTGTTCAGCAACGTCCCGCTCACCACCGCGCCTGTTGCACGGAGTTCTTCAAACCATTCCAGTTTTCCTGGCCGGTATTCCACGCGCCCGTGTTTTTCCATCTCCGTCACCACGTCCGCGAGTTCCCCTCCGTCCCACGAGAAAAGCTCAAACTTCGGCGAACCGAGTGCCACAAACCGAAAGGGTATCCGTTGCGTCATTTGCATAGGTGTAAGCACGGTATATGTAGGTTTCAGCACACCTGCCGGGGTTGTGCTACTAACACCCATCACCGCAATTGCGTCTGTGTCCGGTATGCCACCTTCCATATCCGCACTTAGTTTTCCATTCGTGACACGGACATTAAAATACGGTGCGGGCATTTCAACGTGTCCTGTATTTTGAAAACAAACATACCCTGTGTAGACGCGGTTTGCCCGCACCGCGTCCGGCACTTCCAGCCAAGCATTTAAAAATGGCTTTACGCCTAGGGAATTAGTAAAATCGAAAACCTCGGCTTTAAATGCAGTGCCTTTTGGCGTGGTCACCCACAAATCCAACATGCACATTCCTAATTCAAGATTAGTGTTAGGAGCAAAAACCAATGAAATTTCATTGTCAGAAACATGCGTAATACTTGTTGCGGTAAAGCTAATTAATCGCGGAAATCCTGGGAAAATTCCATCCGGTTTAGGAGGAAATACGCCTCTGAGTTCCACACTCGTGGCATCAGACAACCCAACCCCGTAAACCGAGATTGTTGTCTTGCCTCCAGGAAATAAATGTATGCGCGTAGTTTCGGCAATCACCGGCGATTCGTTGATGAACGTGACTTTCACGGTGCCGCTTTTAGCAGAGGTGTTGACGAGCGTCACATACAAATCATCCGTTCCGGCTTCAGGTGGCAAGGCCATGAGATTATATCTGTTGGGAAGGCGTGTGGCCTTCCAGTCATTCGCTGTCGCGTTCGGGGCGTAACCGTTGGCGGCATATCCCTCTAATGATAGGGATCCATCAGGTACATAACTTGACGCATACTGATACCCATCGCTTCCGAGACTGTAAAATTGCAACCCGCCACCACCTGCGGGAAGTCCTGTCAACCGGAAAGCGATGCTTTCACCACTCCCCAGCGGCACCGAAAATTCATTTCCAAAAATCCGTTGCGGCAGGGTGACCCGCGTGGGGTCCACGCTCTCCATGACATTATTCTGAATCGCCATGCCCTCGAAGACGTCGCGGTGCGCGTTCACGGTCACCTTGGCGAACCAGTCGCCCTCCATCATTGCCGGCACATTAAACTGCGCGGAACACACAAACGACTCGCCTGCGGGTAAAAACCAACTGTTCAACCGTTCGCCCAACACCACGGTCTGCCCGTGTTCCGACACCAACGCCACCACATCACGCCACGGCGTGTTGGCGGGTTGCGTCCCGATGTTTTGAACCGTCCATTCCACGGTCAATAAACTGCCCACCATCGCGTCGGCGTCCGCAACCACACTGAAAGCCGCCAAATCTATTTCCGATGCCGCACTCTCCGGCATGTATTCATGAATCCCGATGTCGGGATATTGACCGTTCGTGCCGGGCATCCCCTTCTGTGCCGCACCCGGCACATCCATGCGCGGCTGGCCGTAATAATCCAACAACGGCGCCACACGGCCGTCACCCGCGTCAATGCACGGGCTTCGTGGCAGGAGCCGGAAGTCGCCACGGTCGGGATTTGCGAAGAACGGATTGCCCCAGATATTTCCATTGCTGCCAACCGGTTGCGCAGATTGCATGGCCAAGCCGGGCGGATTGTAGAACAGACAATTTTTATACTGGCTACTCCATCCAAAGGCTTCCCATGTCTCTATGATGTTCATAAAAACGCAATTCACAAAGTTTTGTCCGCCACCTTGTGTGATGCGCCCGCAATCATAAATCACACAGTTGACAATCGGCTCGCGTGGCCAGTGCCGAAACGCCAGCAGGCAATCACGGATGACCGAATTGGTCATGTAAAAATTACCCGATTCCACGCCGACCGCGTCATACAAACCATGCGCAATCTCGCTGTTGACAAACGACACACGTCCGCCATTCATGTTGATGGCACCAGTGGTTTGCGCACGGCTTGAATACAGAATGGACACATATTCCATAGAGGCAACGCCGCTATTCATGGCGATTTTCGCCCAGTCTCCCGGTTGCGGATTCCCCTCGTACATACCAAAATTTGTCCATGTCTTGCCACCATGTGCGTCATCACGACAAGATGTAAAAACAATCGGCTGGGCGCGTGTACCAATGGCATTGAGCGTGCCGCCACTGTTGACGGTGATACTTACATTGAAGTTCATTTTTAGAATCGCACCGGGTTGGATGGTAAGCGTCCGGCCATTCGGGATGGTCAGATCATTTTCCACTACGTACACCCGCCCGCCGCCGCGCCAAACTTGGTCGGATGAGAGCGTCCCCGATGTCACGGTGGGTGGCAAATAACGCTCCTCCGTTGCCAAGTCAATTTCAACGCTTCCGGCACCGGTGATGACCCACGCACCAAAAACGGGTTGCATGGCATCGCGATCGTCCAAGGTATCTCCGCCAGCCGTATCATCGGCGATATGCGTCAATATTGCATTTGAGACAATCAGGCGGCCGCCGGACTTCACCTCAATGCCTGTGCCATCAAGAAATTTGACCACAGTATTGGGGCGTATCTCCAGCGTTACGCCGGAGGGGACAATGATCATTGTGGTCACCACATGAACATATTCCGCTGTCCAAACCTCATTGCCTGTCAAACATCCGCTGTGTAGCATCACATTGGCGGCCGGCTTCCAAAATTGCGCCGTCATCGTTGACAACGCCGTCTCATTGTTAAAAATTTGATGTCGCACCGTATACAATCCCGGTGTTAGCGCCCATGTCTCCCATGTCCATTCCCCAAAGACAGTGTCATTCGTCTCAAACAGCTTTGTCCAGTCTTCCACGCGAGACGAAGCAGAGAGTTTGGTTTTCAATCCGTCCGTGGGTAGCGTGTCCTGCCATGCCACATTGTAAGTCAAGCGTTCGACATCCCGCATGGCCAGAAGCCCGGTTCCGGCTTTTGCATTGACATGGATACCCGACACCATTGACTCAGAAAACAACATCCGCAACACGTCCACGCCCGTTACATACGTCTGGATGACAACACCGGTTGCATCCAACGCCTCCAGCGTGAACACATACCGTCCATCCGGTAATACCCCCGCATCCCATGACACCATTCCCGCGCAAGGCGCACCCGCATCCAACAGCATGGTTTCGCCTGGCTCCACGCTCATCCGTAAACGCGTCGCACCTGGAATCCATGCTGAATCGTATGGCACGCTATACAGCCCATCCACTTCCGAAAAACCATTTTCCACGCGAGCATCGACCGCCACTGCGGGCGACGACCAGACAACTTCCGAACACGCATCAATCCCGGGAACCGACACCTGCGTTGACCATGTTGCCACAACACCGCCCGTACCATCCAAACCTTCAGCGCGAAACTCATACCATCCGCCTGTCGCGTCCGCCGCCGACCACGACAAGACACCCGCACATGGCGCCGCATTTTCAAACAAAATTGTCCACGAATTCGACCCCGCCATGCGAACGCTCACTCGCAAACGTGCCGCTTCGGGCATCCATGCCGAGTCATACGCGACATAGCGTGTGCCATTGATCTCTGTAAATCCGTTTTCCACGCGAGCGTCGATCATCACCGCGGGGGATGACCAGACAACTTCCGAACACGCATCAATCCCGGGAACCGACACCTGCGTTGACCATGTTGCCACAACACCGCCCGTACCATCCAAACCTTCAGCGCGAAACTCATACCATCCGCCTGTAGCGTCCACCGCTGACCACGACACGACACCCGCACATGGCGCCGCATCGTCAAACAAGATTGTCCACGAGTCCGCCCCGGTCATGCGGACGCTCACCCGTAATCGCGCCGCTTCGGGCATCCATGCCGAGTCATACGCGACATCGCGTGTTCCATCGATCTCCGTGAATCCATTTTCCACGCGTGAATCGATTGTCACCGGCGGTGACGACCATACCACATTCGAGCAGAAACCCGGTTCTTCGGATTCGGCAAATAGCAGGCAGGGTGCAAGGATGACGCCCAAAAGACAATGGAGTTTCATAAAGTGATTCCTGTAAATGCGCGTGGTACCGCATGTGGAGTTCGGCGGCTTGACGCCGCTTTCGGTTTGAAAAGGTTTTCCCGATATTTGTGGAAATTGCTGTATCATGGTGTTCAACAGGACATGCGGTGTTTTTTGTTAACAGGAAGGCGGCGTCGAGCCAGCCGCATTCAAAAATTCGGTTGCACAAACATCATGCAATACTTCGTCCCAACAATGGTTCATGAAAAACTTTATGGCGCTGCGGGATGTGCAATGACGCGAAATCCATAACCTTTCTCATTTGGAACTGGCACAACGATATCTCCATACGAATTACGAGTTGCTCTATGCGCAGAACGAAAGTGTTGAGCACTTCCCATATATATGTAATACCCATAATAATGAGAGCCACGTAATGCCCGAGATGAACCAGTCTCTGCTCCCTTGGGATCAATCACTGGAGTATCCCCTAAATCCGGCTCAAACCAGTCCAAACACCATTCACATACGTTTCCATGCATATCATACAATCCCCATACATTCGGTAAATATGAACCAACTGTTGTGCTCCATTCTGTATACCCACCTTTTCCATCAGATTGGTTAAGGTTGTATCGCCCCACCTCTGCCATATTGGGGCACTGCCCTGCTGCGGTCAAATTCTTGCCACTGTTCAGCGCAGTACTCGTTCCCGCGCGGCAGGCATATTCCCATTGTGCTTCTGTCGGCAGATCGAATACCATCGGAGAGCGAGCGCGAAGTCGCCCCATGAATGAATTTGGATCCACCGAATTCGATGCCGGCCATTGCGCTCCGAGGGTTGCGCCGCGGATATCATTATACGAAACATGTTCTACAGGTCGCATGTCACCTTTGTATGTTGCCGGTGTCGTACTCATCACTAACTCCCATTGTTTTTGCGTGACTTCAAAAATTCCAATATAAAACGGCTGGGTGATTGTGACTTGATGTTGGCTTTCACAAGCGGCCTCACGCCCTAATTCATCTGTTGGCGACCCCATCACAAACACCCCTGGCTTGATCAACCGCAATGCCATCTTTGTGGTTTTGTATTCGTCTGTCCAACCGCCTTCCGGCTCGCGGTCGAGGTAGGTCACGGGATAGGCCGGGTATGCAAGCGAATATCCGGCGGACAAATCGACCACCATGTACAACGGGGTTCCGCTCACGGCCTGGAGCGAGACGCTGAACGCCGTCGTGTTCAATGCCGGCGCGTCCGTTGTTGAATCCCATGTCATGCGGTAATGTCCGGCGCCGACGCGTTGCCCCACGCCGTCGCCTGTGAGCGTTGCCATGAGAACGCTCTGACCGGTCTGTGAGTCGTGTCCGTTTGCGTGAATGGAAACCTTTTCTTCGGGAGAGTCTGTCAGCACCTCATAATCAATATCCACCAAGCCGTTCCAAGGCCAGCGTTGTTGGACGGTGACGTTTCTGACGCTGACCGCGCCCTGGACAACCGTGGCCAACAGGCTGACGCACAACATCCAACTTGCCATAAGTTTTTTCATGATGAGACCTTTCCTTTTTCCAAGTTAAACCCTGATGACGCGGGGTTGTCGCGAAAATGCTTCATAACACGTCCTCTCTCGCGAAGGACGCTGATACGAGCTTGCGCAAAACAAGCGGTTGTCGTACGAGTTGCAATCATGTCGATTTCTTCAAAATTGCCTTGGGTGAGTAGCGAGAGTTCGCCCGGCAATACAAAAGGCGTACCCTCAAGCCATATTTAATACAAGGTATCGCCAAACACCTATAGCAAAATATGAAAAGAGAGTACGCCACGTGTTGATACACGTAGCGCACCTTCTTATTCAGCCTTGCTAATGAAACTGGCGATTTCGTATTAAGCTTTATAAGCAGGTGTGCTTATTTTTCATGCACGATCCTGGCTGGATCGGCACGTGATGAGTGAGAAAGAACAGAACGCGGTTGACGATATCCGTTTTTATTGGGGATTGCAAGCACAAAAAATGGCGTAAATCGCCAATCAGGTATTGGAGGCAACCTCGAATCATTCATTTTTCATCCTGCACGTCATGCGTGTTGTAGCGGGGGGGGGGGGGGGTGGGGGGCGGCCGGAAAATGACACAAGGAACACACCAGGGGGGGGGCGCCCCCGCCACCCCCGCCGACACTCGGCGGGCGCGGCTGTGGCGGTATTCGAGCGGAAGGGAGGGTCTTGA
>JAVBOU010000171.1:0-9272 GCA_031550185.1 Kiritimatiellia bacterium
GGGCGCCCGGGCTTCAACAAACCCGCGGGTGGGGGGGGCCCACCCCCGCCCCCCCCCCACAACGCGCTTTTAACGTTTATTCCGCCGGAAAGATAATCGCGCCGACAAATGCGTCCTGAAAGTCGGGCAGGTTGCCGAGGTCAATGTGGCGCGACATGCGGCAGAGCGCGGCGGTGCGCGTTTGCGCGTGGCGGTTGAGGAGCGCGATTTTTGCGCCGAGCGAGGAGGCGTTGCCGATGAAGCGGATGCGATCCAGCGGAACCGCGGGCAGGAGCCCGATGCGCTGCGCGTTGACGGGACGAATCAAATTGCCAAACGCGCCGGCCAGAAAAACGTCGCGCAAATCGTCGGGCGTGAGGTTTGCGAGTTTCAAAAGAATCTCGACGCCCGCGCGGATCGCGGCGGTGGCGAGCTGGAGTTCGCGGATGTCCTGCTGGCGCAAAAGCACGTTGTCGGCGAGGCAAAACGCTGGCGCGCCGTTGTCCTCCACCAGCCGCTCGCGCAGGGCGGGCGGCTGATTTTCAATTTCCTCAGGATCAAGAAAGCGGCCCGTGTCCTCCAAAATGCCGGTGCGCAAAAGTTCCGCCGTGGCATCAATGAGCGCCGTGCCACAGAGTCCGGCGGGCGTGGCATTGCCGATGGTGTGACACGCGAGATCGTTGTCGCGCCAGGTGATCTGGTCGATCGCGCCACTGGTCGCGCGCATGCCGCACGAAATGCGCGCGCCTTCGAAGGCGGGACCGGCGGCAGTTGAGGCGCAAAAAATTTCCTTGCCGGTGAAGAGCGCGATCTCGCCGTTGGTGCCGATGTCGATGAGCAGCGCGGGCGCCTTGAGCTGGTCGAACTCCGCGGCGAGCATGCAGCTTACGGTGTCGCCGCCGACAAAGCCGCCGACTTGCGGGAAGACGCGCAGCCGCGCGAAGGGGTTGACCATGAGCCCGGCGTGCGACGCGGAAAGGTCGAGCGCCTGATCGAAGACCGGCACGAACGGCACCTCGCCGAGCGCGCGCGAATCGAGACCGAGGAGGAGCTGTTGCATCGCGGTGTTGCCCGCGAGCGTGACGCTGTAAACCGCGGTCGCGGGGACTTCGGCCTGTTCGGCGAGCGAGCGCAAAATGTCGTTCAACGTCTTGAGCACGGCGGCCTGCAACTGGCGCGCGCCCTCGCTGTTTTCGCGCGCGTGGCGGATGCGCGCCAGCACGTCGTCGCCGTGCGCAATCTGGTTGTTGAGGGACGACGCGACCGCGCGCGGCTGGCCGGTGGTCAAATCAAAAAGCGTGCCCACAACGGTGGTGGTGCCGAGGTCGAACGCGGCGCCGAGGACGGGCGGCGCGGCGTCGGCGGAGAGTACGTCAAGCAGGCAATCGCGATCCATCACCGCACGAATGCGCCAGTTGAAAAGGCGAAGCCGCGTGGCGAGCATCGGCAACAGGCCGGGCTCGATTTGCAACGACACTTTCAATGTTTCGGCGAGGCGCGCGGTGTCCGCGCGGTCGTCCTCCAAACTCGGCGCGGGCAGTACGATGTCGCGCGCGTGCACACTTGGCGCGAGCGTTGTGGCGAGGCCCGTGTCGCTCGTCAAAATCTGCGTGGACTGCGCGTGCGATTTTGGAATCTCCACCACAAGCGGCTCCTCGATAATCGTCGCGCACGCGAGGCGCCAGCCCGCCGCGCGCTCGGCTTCGGAGAGGCGGCACGCGCTGCGCACGGACGACGTCTGCCCGGAGACAACACGCACGCGGCACTTGCCGCACGTTCCGCCGCTGCCGCAGGGCGCCTCGATGGGAATACCCGCGCGCAACGCCGCCTCGACGATGGTGACGCCCGCCGGCACGTTCAGCGTCCGGCCCGAAGGTTGGAATGTGATGCGGTGTTCGGTCATGGGGTTCTTTCCAAAAAGGGGATGGGGAGATTCGCCGCCTCCATCAGGCGCGGCGACGCACGGCGCATCGCCTCGAGCTGCCGTTGCAGGTCGAGCATCACGTGGCGCGCCCGCCGCCGCGCCACGCCGCGCCACCACGTCGACGCCGCATGCAGCTGCAGGTTGTCGATGATCACAAGGCGCATGCCCGACGCGCCGCAACGCACGAGAATGTTGTGCGGGTTCACCCCGCGCAGCACGCAACCCTCCGCCGCCAAAAAATTCGTCAGTCCGGCGAGTGCTGTGCGTACCTCCTCCACGCGTTGCGCGTGGAAAAAGTAATGCTCGAGCGTCTTCGAAATCTCACCGTCCTCGTCGCGCACCAAATCCATCATCAGGCCGCGGCCGAAATCCGTCTCCACCCAGCCGCGGAATTTTGGAAACGGTCCGCCGTGGTAAAACGCTTCAAGCGCCACGAGCGAGCGAGCGTCGCGGAGGTTTTCATCGTAATAGTCGAGGGTGCGGTACCAGCCGCCCTTGTCGTTACGGCGCATTTCGGGCGTGTTGTCCGCGCGGTTGACCTTGATGCAGAGCGACGCGTCATGCGGATGCACAAAGCAGAGGCGGTTGTCGCCGCGCGCGAAATGCGAGTGCGTGGCAAGCTCGATCATCGCGCCACCTCGCGGTAGACGGCGAGGGTTTTGTCGACCATTTGCGCGAGGGAAAATCGCGCCAGCGCATCCGCGCGCAAGCCCTGCCATTTGCGTTGCGACGCGGCGAGAAGTTTCGCGGCGAGATCGCGCGCGTCGCCCGGCGTGAAGAGAAATCCGTTTTCACCGTCGTGCACGATGTCCAGCGCGCCGCCGTGCCGCGTCGCCACCACGGGGCGGTTCATCGCCAGTGCCTCGGTCATCGAGCGGCCAAATGTCTCCGGTTTTTTGAACGCGCACGACACCAGCACGTTGGCGGCGGCATACCACTCGGCGACCTGCGACTGGCTCCCCGCGAACACCACGCGTTCGTCGACGCCAAGTTCGCGCGCGAGCGTTTTCAAACCCTCCGCGTACGCCTCCTGGCCCGACTGCACGCCGCCCGCGATGACCACCTTCAGCGACGGCAATTCGTCCGCCGCCAGCGCCGCTGCGCGAATCAGCGTGTCGTAGCCCTTCCACGACGTGATCCGGCCCAGCCCCAGCACCACAAACCGCCCCTCGAGCCCGTGGCAATGCCCCAGCTCTGCCACGCGCGACAGGTCCACTTTCGCCGGATCGAACACCTCTGGATCAATGCCGCGCGGAATGTAACGGATGATCGCTTCCGGCGTGTGATACGTCGCCTGAATCCAGTCCATCATGAACGTGCTGCCGCAAATCACCCGTGCCCCGCGTGTCATGATCGCGCTGTACGGCGACACGCTGTTGAAGCCGTGCACCGTCGTCACCACCGGAATGTCGAGGCGCGTCATGCGCATCAACCATCCCGGAACGCGGCTGCGCACATGCACCACATCCGGCGCCAGCCCCTGCAACGCACGCCGTAGTTTCACGCTGCGCGGCCACGCGGTCAGGAGATTTTTCGACTTCAAATCCAGCGTCACATGCAACCCGCCGTCGCGTTCGATTTGTGTCGCGAACCGTCCGCCCGCCGAGATGACGGAGCTTCTGACGCCGCGCCGCACCAGCTCGCGGTTCATCTCCACAACCCCGCGCTCAACGCCGCCCTCTTCAAGAGCGGGAAGCAACTGCACGACATGGAGCGGACGATTCATCAAATGCGCGCGATTATACACCACCCCGCGCCCGTGGTAAAAGCAAAAGGCGCCGCGTGATGTGGTTTGACGCAAAGACGCCAAGAATGCAAAGGTTCGCAAAGATTGTTTTGTTGTGGCTGTGTGAGTTGAACCACGAAAGAACACGAATGGTAAAAACGATCCGTGGCAGAGCCTGGGTCCTGCCACGTCGGGAAGTGGGTTGATGGTAACGCAGTGCAATGTAAGACAGACAAGAATGTCTGTCTTACATTGCTTGCTCCGTCACTCACCGTCAGCGCCGCGAGCCGCACGAAGAGGCCCGGGTGATTTTTGGATGGCCGAAAATGTTTTGCTGAAACCCTCCTGTTGCGGCTCGCGAGGACGCTCGCCCTCCATGTTCGATGTTGGAACACGTCTGCGATATGAACGCGCAAGCCGATGTTTCGGCGCCGCTACAACATCCATTCGTGGTTCAATCCCCGCCGTGCCACAAACCACGCGACACCCGCGGCGCAACCTGCTATACTTTTCCATCACCAACCCGTGAAGGAGTGGCTGATGAAAAAAGTATTACGCCCGCTGATGATCCTCCTCGCCGCCGCCACGCTGGCGCGCGCCGACACCATGATGATTCAGGACTTCAAAAAGCCTGACGCCAAAGCCTCCGTCTGGATCGTTGGCGTCCCCAATGAAAACGCCTCCGTCGCCGTCGCCGACAACGCCCTCAAGCTGAAGTACCACTTCACCGGCGCCAACCAATACCTCGGCGTCCCCGTACCCGTCGACGTTAAGGCCCCCATCTACGCCGTCAAGTTCCGCCTCTTCGGCGACGAATCCGGCGCCGGCTACAACCTCTACCTCACCGATGCCGGCGGCGAAACCCACAAGTTCGTCACCCACCAAAAAATCGACTGGAAGGGCTGGAAAGAAATCGACATCCGCGTCGACGGCAGCCACGAAATCTGGGGCGGCGACAAAAACCACAAAATCGACTATCCCCTCAAGGACATCGTCTTTGAGATCGGCACGCCCGGCAAAGACACCAACAGCGAAATCATGTTCACCGACATCCGCGTCGAATCCTCCGCCTCCGAGGCCGAGATGCGCGGCGGCACCATCACCGTCGCCTCCCCCGCCTATTGCGCCGACATCAACGGCGACACCAAAGTCGACTTCAACGCCCTCGGCTTCAAGACCATCACGGTCACCGCCTTCAACGCCGCCAGCGGCAAAGGCGTCAAGGAAACCATCGCCAAAAACGTTCCCGTCGACGACAAGGGCAACGGCTCCTTCAACTTCCCCGCCTCCCGCTTTCCCAAAGGCCCGCTGACCCTCACCCTCTCCGGCGCCCGCACCCTGAACGGCAAGGAGGAAAAAGACAACTGCTACCTCCAAGTCTACAACAAAGGCGGCAAAACCGGTTTCACCGGCGCGCCCAAAACTCCCCCGCCCGCCGCCAAAGGCATGAAGCTCGCCTTCGCCGACGACTTCGACTCCCCCAAACTCTCCATCGGCAAAGGCCCTGACTTCAAATACTACGACCACAAGCCGCCGGACGGCTCCCAGGACTTCAGCGATTGGGGTACCGGCCGCAACCCGCCCTTCCCCTTCACCAGCTTCGACAAGCCCAACAATCCCTTTGCCCAGATGGACACCTTCCTGCGCATCCGCGGCCAGCAGTCCGCCAAGAGCACCGGCATCCTTTCCTCCCTGCAGGGCGACGGCTCCGGCTTCAAGGCCACCGCCCCCTGCTACTTCGAATGCCGCTTCATCGCCCCCAACGCCCCCGGCTCCTGGCCCGCCTTCTGGCTCCTCACCGACAACACCGGCCATCCCTCCGGTTGCGACGAGCTCGACATCATCGAAGCCTACGGCGGCGAAGGCCCCGGCAACCCCAACTCCTTCGACAAATACATGATCTGCCCCCACGCCTGGGATCAGGGCGAAGCCGGCAAAAAACTCGAGCAGGACGCCTACAAGCAAATGCCCAATCCCCACGAAATGATCAAGGCCGGCGTCTCCTCCGCCTGGTACGAATCCTTCCACACCTACGGCTGCCTCATCACCGAAACCGACACCGTCTACTACTGCGACGACATTGAAGTCGGCCGTCACAAGACCTTCCCCATCTCCAAGGAACGCCCCCACTACTTCCTCGTCAACCTCGCCGTCGGCGGCATCAGCGGCTGGAAAGTCGACCTCGACCGCTACAACGGCGTCATCGACATGTACGTCGACTACATCCGCGTCTATCAGGGCGAAAAAAACAAGTAACCCCGCGCGCGACCCATTTCAAAAACCCCTCGTGGCGTGGCAGGACTCTTGCCACGCCACGAACATTTTTACCGTCCCACCCAAAGCCACTCGCCTTTTGACAACGACGCCGGAATGTTGTGGCGCTCGCGAAACTGGGCGTCAATCGGTTCGATCAACAGAATCAACTTCGTTTCCTGTTCATCAATGAAATGTCCCGTGTTGCCCTTCATCACCAGCACCACCCGGTTCGAGTGACACAGCATCGGCAACAGATCCAAAACGCTCATGTTGGCGATCGAAAACGTGTTCACATAATCCGCGCTTTTCACAATCGCCGGCGCACACGCGAACTGAACAGCAAGAGCCGGATCCTCCTTGCCGCACGAGCACGATTTAACCATCTCGTTCAAAAAATCGGTAACGTCCTTGAAATGCGCCTCCTTGACGCTCAATTCCGGAATCTTAATGCCGCGCAAATAATCAACTTGCAAGGCGAGTAAATCATACTCCGCCTTTGGCACGATGCTGGCGGTGTGGCAACCACACATGACGGCGCACGCAAACAGAAACACATAAATTTTGTGCATTTTCTTTCTCCTTGCCCAACATCATACATCCCGCGCCACGGGATGCAAAGCCCTTTTGCAAACGCAACTTTTTCACCGAATCCGGCCGCGCAACATAAGCGACTCCAGTCTACGGTCGAAAGTTTATGAACTCTGACGAAGTCAGGTGAAGTAATCCATTTGTCGACAGCAGCCATACATGCGGCTTGTGATCAGGAGGCATTTTATCATGTTGTGCAAGTTTGCGGAGGCACCCTTTGCCAACATCTCATAACAGAGTAAGAAGTTCGTTTGAGTTTTTCAAAAACATCCATGTCAAATTCAGGAAAATACTTTAAAATTTCACTGAAAAAAGACTCCCATCCCAACATATTCTCGTGTACCGAGCCCAAGAATTTTCCTTCTGAGCGAAACGTTAATTCCATAATGAAAAAATCGACTTGTTGTGCATCAATCGATGCGACTTGTTGGACATCAAAGGCAAAACTACTTCTACGTTTCACCCAATGTGAATGCAGGACAACAATTTTGTCTTCGCAAAAATAAATAAAAGTCTTGTTTTTAAACCTGTCATACCACTTGAATCCTGCTTTGTCCAATTGCTCATTGATAAATGGCGTCATAAAGCACTCCTTCAAAATAACGTTCAGAGCTCGTTAAAGCCTCCGTGTCTCCCAACCCTTTTGCGACATACGTCAACGCCTGCCCTGCGAAAAACACAGTGGCAAGTGTCATCAGCATGTTATGGATGAAAACCCTCATGACATTGTAATACAAATGGCGCATCTTATTCCATATCCGAAGAAGGGACAAGTGCTTTGATTTCACAGGGATTGGAAAGTCGAAATGTCAAATGTTTAAAGCCGACCACAATATCCTCCTTGTTTTCGACAAATCACTGCTCAGTATTTGCTTTTTTCATTTCAGCGTGGTAGGTAGAACGTGCCGAAAGAATCCCCATAAGAGGAGCGAGCAACAATCCCAACAAGTTGCCGCTGATTTCCATATCGCCGATCCGAATGAAGGGAAGCAGACCAATCAAACGTAAAATCGACATGCCGATAAGTGCGCCTGCAAAACAACCGAGAACGCCGCTGATTGCAACTTTAATTATCAATAGGTTGCGGCGTACAGGTTTAAGATGGCAAGGGTCATATACGATCTTGGTTTTGATTTTTTCAATATTTCCCTGCTGCCATGCGTTAAGCATTACAGCTAATTCCCGGTTGTCTAGTGTTGTCAATTTTACTGTTGCCATGCGCCCACAATATGAAATGTCAAAAACAATGGTGTTGTCATCAAATCGCGGAGCTTCATTCATCATTTCGGGGGTAATGACAACCGTAGGCACAGAGAGAATGCGCAAAACAAGTTTGTCCGGATAAATTGAAAACCGGGAACAATTTCTCAGCACCGTTCCATTGAAAGAGACAATGCCGGGAAGGACAGTCATAAGTGCCTTTGAAAGGTTTTCTCCTTGATATGGCATCATGATACGTTTTTTCAAGAACCGCCATATTACAAAGAAAACGCCTGAAACAAAAAGCAACCCAAGTAACCAGACAACAAAAAATGTGCAATCGGATATTGACTTCAAATTATTTTTCCCCTGTTTGAGAACCCAACGAAAACAATTTCCTTGCAAACGTTCGCATAACAAAAAAAATGTCCTTCGACCATAGTTCCAGCTCCGCCACCTGTACGTATTGTAATCCCTTTTCCCTTGCCGCCATCAATTGGATAGACGCCTTCCATGCCAATCACACCTCCAACGCCGGGACTTGTTCCTGCAGATCCTCCAAAAACCATTGAAGTTCCGTTCAATACAAAAATTGTGGCTGGCTTATCGATAGGTATATAGCCACTAAGGCTAACACTTCCACCTGCACAAGACAAATTCCTTGGGATTGTGCGCCACATTAAATATTTTTTGTTGTACAAAAAGTTCATGAAACTGCGATTGTAGACGCTGAAGAGAAGGCTGACAAGCGCGTTTTCGGAAAGTTGCCATGCCACCTTAACCTGTCCCTGCCATTTGTGATGACGCGAGGCAAGGCGAAATGTCTCACGTGGAGCCTCCCCCAATGACTCCAATATCCTCGACCCCAATATCAATTAGGTGAATTTCTTGGTGGTAATTTTTTAAGTATTTTACGGTAAAATAGATGCCAAATTGCCGTTAATGGAAAAGCCGTTAATGAATAATAACGCCACCATGCGAAAAAATAGCATTCCAGCAACATGATACACATAAAAACAAGGGAACATAAAATGACACGGTATGCCTTGTAATATTTTTTATGCAACTCATAAAAAGAAAGATAAAAAATAAAATGATAAAAAGAATTTTATAAAGACGTGCTTATGTCCCATAGATAGTAACACCCGCGTGTCCATTTACGCCAATATAAAATAAGTATGTTGCAATTAAAATAAAAAATATGCCCATTGTTGGAGGTACTTTGTAATGGCTTCCGTAATTTGTGTGATAAAAACTCACGATGTTATTTACACCCTGAATTTGTTTCTGAAAGTGCTTGTGAAAACTGTTTTGTTAAAGCTCCTGCCGCTTGCCGCGGGGACGTTGGGTCTATCGGATTCGGATCAATATACCCTGACGCAAATTGAAATGTCAAATTGTCTTCTTCAATAGTCGGTAAATAGTATACATGGATATCAGTGTTCCCAAGACAAAGTCAAACAATCCAGAGAAAAGTAATATAAGGCAAAGTATGCGATTCCTTTTTTGCGGAATAAGTTTGTATAACGTCAAAAATAAAATTCCGTACAATAGACTTGTTCCAAAACCTGAACATGGAGGGCGAGCGTCCTCGCGAGC
>JAVBOU010000049.1:0-2904 GCA_031550185.1 Kiritimatiellia bacterium
CCTCGCGAGCCGCACGAAGAGGCCCGGTTGATTGCGGGATGGTCGCATATGTTTTGCTGAAACCCTCCTGTAGCGGCTCGCGAGGACGCTCGCCCTCCATGGCCAAGTATGGAAACGAGTCCTATGATTATGATCACCACATTCCAGCCGGTTGATTATTCGAGAAGCAAACCGCTGACCACAATCGAGCGTTCGGAGACGGGACGGCGCGGAAGATCGCGTGGCGTGTAATCACGATTGCCACGGAGATACGTGGTGTAATCGTTGCCGCGAAAGTTGTCGGCGACAAAGGTGAGGAACGCGATGGAGTTGGACGCGGTGTAGGGAATCAGTTGCGGAGGAAGCGGATCCATTCGCGTGGCGGAGATGTAATTGTATCCGCCAAAAAGTTCGGTGACGGCATGATTGTCAGACACAATGAAAGGCGCGGGGCCTTCGGTTTTGAAACCGAGAATCCACAGCGTACCGCCGCGGTTGAGAACCTGCGGCTCGGAGCCGTCGCACTCCCAGTTTTCGGGATTGAACTGGCGCGCGTAAACGTGCTGGCCGGTGAAGGCCCAGCCGGGCATGAAGGCGTCCTCGACGAACACGCGCGCATTCCTGGCGGCCGGCGTGGCCTGATAAGTGCGCTTGTAACCGCCGCCGCCGATCCAGCCGCCGCAATGGCGGATCACGAGCGTGGAGGCCGCGTTGTGCTCGAAGATGACCTCGCCGCGATATTGGGCGTTGAAGAACAGATGCTCCAGAAAAAGGATGTCGGATTCGCCGGGATCAACGCGAAAGAGCGGCCGCGGTTTTTGCGCGTTGCTGAAGGGCGCCTCGGCGGCGCCGAGACTGATTTCAGCGCCCATGCCCAGCAGTTGTTTGACACGGCCGCGGAGGACAACCGTGTCGGACAAAAAGTACACGCGGTTGTTGGGAAAATAAATCGTGCGCTTGCCGGAATCACAGGCGCGCTGAATCGCGGCGGTGTCGTCGGGTTCGCCCTCGGCGCGCGGCCCGACAGCGCACCAGTCCGAAAGGTCGTCATTCCAAAAAAACGGCG
The DNA here is from genome assembly GCA_031550185.1 of Kiritimatiellia bacterium. Lineage (GTDB taxonomy): Bacteria > Verrucomicrobiota > Kiritimatiellia > RFP12 > JAVBOU01 > JAVBOU01. Next base: position 1,046 of record JAVBOU010000049.1, read on the forward strand.
TGTCCAACACCGGCAAAAACGACGCGAGCGCGGCGGTTCCCAAATTGGGCCAGGCAACAAATTCGTCGATTTCCTGCGCGCGTCCGGCGAAGCGGAAGGAAAGTTCCGCGTAACCCGTGGCCTTGACGTTGCGCAGGCAGACCGGCCCGGCGGCGTCAATCGCAAGTTGCGTGGCGTCCCCGCCGGTGAGCTGCGCGTCGAGCAGCGTCAGCGTCCCGAGTGCGTCGGTCACGCGAATCGCCGGCACGCGGTTGGTACTCACAAGTCCCCGCAGGTGCAGGAGATTTTTGCCCAGCACAATGCCCGCCTCGCGCTGGCCGACCAGCGTGAGGTCTTCGGCGGTCATGCCGTATTGAATGTCGTTGAGCGCGAGGCCGACGCCAAAGCCCTCGATGCGCACCTTCTTCAACAGACCGGGGCCGGGAATGCGGCGGCGCATCGAAATGCCCGTGGAGGCTGTGCCCGCCGGATCGCGGAGCGTGACGTTTTCAATCGTGCCGATGTTGCTCACGGCGTAGTCGATGCCCATGACGCCGGGATTTCCGCGGCCCGTGTCCAGCGTCATGTCGAGGATGTTGTTGCGAAAAGCCTTGTTGCCGCCGCCGTCCGCGCTGTCGCCCGGTTCCTGATGCGAGCCCGTCGCGATCATGGCCCGCGGTTGCGTTGCGTCGCCAAACGCCTTCGCCCCGTCGCGCAAACGCAGGATCGTCTTGTCGCGTCCCTGTCCCTGCAAGGTCAGATGCGCGCGCCAGATACCCTGCGCGTTGGTTGCGCAGATCGGCGCGCTGATGTCATACACGCCCGCGGGCAAAAAAAGCACCCGCCCGCTGCCGGCGTGTTCGCTGACCGCACGCTGAATCGCCGCCGTGTCATCGCGTCCGTCATCCGGAATCGCCGGGTTCGACACACGCGTCAGATCCACCACCGCGTCCGCCGGGAAGATTCGCTCCCCGGCATGGACAGTCACCACCAGCACAAACAGGCTCAGGCAAAATTTCATAATGCCTGCCAGCCTATCCGTAACACCGCGCCGCGTCAAGCATCGACGCGCGTCCGCAATCCGTCTATACTCCTCCTTCGTCATGCCTAAGGATCTCCGCCTTTACCTGTTGCTCATCGGCATTCCCGCACTCCTGCTCGGGATTGGCGGCGCGCGCCTGCTCATGATGGAACGCGAGCGCATGGACGGCATGCAGCAACGCGTCGACCAGCTCGTGGCAGCGCAGGCGGAGAACGCCGTCCGCCAATATGTCGCCGACACCGAGCATCACCTTCTGCAACGCATCCGCGACATGCGCGGCGACAACCTCCTCGCCGAACTGCGCCTCTTCTGCGACACCGAACCGCTCGCGCGCAACGTCTTCCTCTGGCAAAAGGACGCCGGCCTCGTGTGGCCGGAGCCAACCTCTGCCACGCAGGAGGAGCACGGATTTATGACGCGTTACGCGCCGCTCTTCGCCAAAAACACAACGTGGTCCGACGCCAACGACAACGGCGTCGCACAAACCTCCGGCTGGAAACCGTGGTTCGAGGGCCAGCAGCTCCACCTCCTCGGCTGGACCCAAACGCCGACGCCCGGCCTCGTCGCCGGCGTTGAAATCGAGATGGCCGCGCTGCTCTCCCGGCTGCCCGGCGTCCTCGACCAATTCGACGGCGAAGGCCGCCTCGAACTGCGCGACGGCAACGCCTCCATCGTCATGAACTTCGGCGTGCGCGCCAACCCCAGGGCCGAATCCTACGCCGTCACGCTCGCACCCGCGCTGCCACACTGGAGCCTCGCGTGGCAGAGCCAACGCTCATGCCACCCCCCGGGTTCCGGGATTATAGCGCGCGGCCCGGGGCTGGAGGCCCAGCTGGTC
>JAVBOU010000168.1:0-20474 GCA_031550185.1 Kiritimatiellia bacterium
ACGCCACGGCGCGCCGGTGCGGACGACCCACAGCACGGCATTGACGAACTGGCGGTTGTTTTGCGCCACGCCTCCCCAAGCGCCTTTTCGTCCTGGCAAGTGGTTTTCGATTTTTTGCCAGTGCGCGTCAGACAGGTCATGACGTCGGTGTGCGGGGGAGGTGTCGTTCATACGTGAAAGTATGCCAAAATCATGAAAACAAGGAAAGACAAATCTCATGACTACACTGTCTAGAGTCGGATGACTTTAGGGATTGGCTGGCGAAGGGATGGCGGCGTGGGTGCCGCTAGATTTCAACCCATCGTTATTTTTGCATCCGATGGCAGCGCAGGGGTTGACGTTGACGCAGCCGAACCGAGAGGTGTGGGCGTTGTAGATATGGGCAAGTCATCGTCTTGTATCCGATGGATTCGACGCGACCTCTTTATCTTTTGCGCATGGCATTCCAAACTCAACAAAACGCAACTGCACCCGGCCAGAAATTTGTACTGGAATTTTTATTGCCAAAGTTAAAACGGCGTGGTATATTTCCTTTACTTTTCATATGATAAAAAGAATCATATCAGTTGCCTTTGGCGCAGTTGCGCAGTTGCATTTTATCACATAGATAACCGATCACCGTCGAGACAAAATTTTTATCGGTATTGTGTCAGCTATTTTGCCGGCAACCTGATTGCCTCGTTTTTGGTAATATTTTTTACTTTACGAAAACAGAGTTTTTCACGTGTCCCTCCTCGGAATGCTGAGGCATCAAAATGGAATTTATCTCCGCGCACAACACGAGTCCTTTGTAATCACCGAATGTCGGGGATGGGATGGTTGGCTTGGATGATAAATCCACCGTGAAGGAATCATCATGGGACATAAATATTGCCCGCAGTGCAAACGCAACGTCACTCCCAAAAAGGAGTTCAACTGGTTAGTCTTCATCTTTTTGTGTGGGATATTTTATCTGCCCGTCTATATCTTTAAGAGTAGCCGTTGTCCGATGTGCAATGGAACCGAATTTCAGAAAGCGCGAAACGAAAATTCCGCAGTTTGAACTCAAAATCCAAAAACATTCGGTGGAGCATGTTGTTATCGCATCATGCTCCCTGTGATTATGACCGGACATGGCGCGTATGTGGGGTTCGTATCTGCGTCCGTTGCCTTGGAATGGCGTTTGGCGCTGTAATTGGGTTAGTTATTGCCATTCCTGTCTGCCCAAGGCAGATTTCGGCCATGAACTTTGTAGTCACCGTGGCATTAATCATGCCGGCGGTGCTTGATTTTGCGGCGCATGAATTGCATTCAGAATATACGAGCAACAACTTCAAACGTTTTTTTTCCGGTGTTTTGTTCGGGATGCCGGGCGGCGTATGTCTGTTGTCGGCATGCCGCGGACAATGGCTGCCCGTGCTTCTTTTGATTACATTTTTTGCGTTCCTTGAAATTGCACTGGCCGTCATGTTTTTTTTGACGGGCCACTTGGAATCCTACATCGCGCGTTATGAGCGTGCGGTTTGGATTGACGAGCAAAAAACATCGAAATCCCAAAACCAAATCCAGTCAGTAAAGGCTGATTGAAGGAGCCCAAATGGCGCACAGCAACATTGCATCGTATTTCCGCGAAAAACCAGAATCAAACAAAGCTATTTACATAGCCATTGGACTGGGTATTATCGGCGTTATTTCACTCGCCAACGAAGCCATAATTTTGGGCATTATTTTGCTCATAATCGCCGCTGTCCTGGGATGGCTTAACATGCCTTTGAAACGTCCGTCGGATAATGAAATTGATGCCATCGCGGCATCAATGATGGGCGATTTTAAAGCACATGCCTTGGAAAAACTGGGGCTTGACGAAGAACAGGTAAGTTATGTGACGCCCCTTTCATTTTGGGGGTATGATTTTTCCAAACAATTAAGAGATGTTGCGTTTTCCGACTTGGTTTTTACCACAGGTCAGGATGGTGTCGGCCGTTCACCCGTCGTCCGTGTTAGTTTCTTTTTCTTTACAGAAAAGGAAATACATTATTTTTACAAGCTTTTTTCCTTGATAAACGGTGCATTTACAGAGGGAACGGATGTGTTTTACTACAAGCATGTCGTCAGTGTTAAAAAGCAAACCGAGGTCAAGGATAACATTCGTTTTGATTCCTTTGAAATTTGTTATTCAAACGGAAATAAATCTTCGTTCGCGATGCGGGATGCCACAGAGATTGAAAATTCCATCAAAGCGATGCGTGCTTTGTTGAGTGAAAGACAAAGTTGATAATGAACACGACCGCAACCAGCCGCTTGGAATTGGAAAACGGGGAAACCGTCGCGCTTTCGGCCATTGAAATTGCAACGATTCCCGATCTCTCCATCATCGGCGCGGATCCGTCGAAAAATGCGGCGGCGCAGAAGGATCACAACGTTGAGTACAAGACGGACTTCGCCAACTTGCTCGCGGAGGTCTTTCAGGGGTACAAGTTGCTGTGCGCCGCGGAAGGAACGAACAAGGATGTCAGCCTTGAAATCCTCTGGTTGACACACCCGGTCGAAAATCAATCGTATGCCGCGGACATTCGGATTTTTTTTGTATTACGCGCCATTGATTCTGATGTCGCGCGGTTGGACCGGATATTGCATGACATGCGATCCCCAAAGTCAAAGGCGGAGCTGTGTATGGATACCCGAAAATCTGGGTGGCTCACGGTTATTTTGTGATCGCTTTTTTGGTTGGGGTTGTGTTTATCCTGATCAATAACACGGCATACGGTTTTCCGCTTGCCGTCGAAATGATTGTAGCGGCGCTTTATCTCGCCATTTACATGATGCTCATGATCATGGAGGAGCATTCCATCGCCAGCGACAAGGTTGATGCGCGGGATAATTATTTTGTCAAAAACGCCTCCATGCGACTGGAAACCGCACGGCGGGCCGCATCCTCCACGGAGTTGAAAAAAACAATTGAAAAAGTGTATGACGCTGTTCGCAACACGCAGGTCAAATCCATTAAGGATGTTCGTCCTGTTGAAGACGACATTTTGGCGGGCATCGACGCGCTCACCGAAGCGGCCGGTGACGGCAAACTTCAGGCTGTCATGACGGAATCAAAGAATGTTCTTTCGCTCATCAAAAAACGCGACAACATGATTCGTTTGTCGCGGTAACCCAACACAAAGGAAAAACCAAAATGGCTGTCCAAGTTATCGACCTCAGGTGCTCAGGATGCAATTCGGCGCTGTCCCCTGCGGAGTCCGAGTGCAAATATTGCGGAAACGCGGTTGTCGTCACCAGCTTTAGCAGTGTCTATAAACGCACTGCCGCAGACCTGAACGAGCTCGTCCGGTCGTTGGAAAAAGATGCCGGGCCAGGAGGGATGGGAGATGTAGTTGTGGCAGTTGATCGCGTCGGCGAATGTTGTGCCAGCGGGCATGAGCGTTTTCGCGCCGCGCGGGATGGTCAGAAACTGCAGGCCGACGTTGTCGGTTTCGGCGCCGACGTCGGTGATGGACCACACGGGATAATCTTTGAGCACGGGGTCGGCCTTGGCTTTGGTGTAGAGGTCGCGCTGCATTTTGGCGAGCGGCAGCCAGGAGTGCGTGAGGAGTCCGCCGGTCTCGCCCTCGTAGACGATGGGGCCGAAGTTGTTGGGTTCGTTTGCGCCTTCGAGCGCGATGAGCGCACCGGCTTCGGCGAGCTGGCGGCCTTCAGTGATGAGGCGGTCGATGCTGCGCCCGCCGCTCAACATGCCGAAGCTGAATTTGACGCCGGTGGCCTTGTGCGCGGCGATGAAATCAGCGGGCGGCGCGTTGTCCTCGTAACCGACGCGGAGCCAGCGGATGCCGGTGTACTTGAGGTTGTCGATGGTCTTGTCGAGTTTTTCGCCGCGCCGCGACACGGAGGAGACGGCGCCGATGGAGTTGAGAAAATCCGCGGCGCTCACCGCCGTGGTGTCCGCCGCCTGCGCGACACCGGCGAGGGAGGCGATAAGAATGGCAATTGTCTTTTGCATCGTGCGTCAATCCTTAAAAAATTCACTTGCGTTTTACAGCGTATTGTACGATACTTCTTGCCCTTTCACAAAAGAAAATTTTGTCCATCAGGAGAGTACCATGGGTACAGGCCGCACACTTAACAAGAAACCCCGCACGCGTCCCGTCAAGAGCGAAGGCGAACGCCGCCGCCGCAAGGCCAACCAGGCCAAGCGCCTCATCGCCCTCGGCGTGCCCGAAGACGCTGTCAACGCCATGCAGCCGAACGACATCCGCACCGCGCTTCTCCGCCCTTGCAAGGCCAAGTCCGCGGTCGCGAAAATGTCGAAGTAAGCGGCGCGCGCATGTTTTAATTTCCGCCAGCGAAACACCTCCGTGCTTCGCTGGCCTTTCGTTTTTCCAGCGTCATGCCTGACTTTACTCACGCGCCCGAACTCACCTTTGACCAACTCCAGGCCTGGACCCGCGGCAAATGGGAATTACCGCGCCGTGGCGTGGCAGCGGTCGTGCCACGCCACAACGCGGTCATCCGCGGCGTTTCGCAGGACACGCGCGAGTTTCCGGCGGGCGGGCTTTACGTTGCGTTGCGCGGTCAACGCGACGGACACGATTTTGTTTTGGCGGCGCAAAACGCGGGCGCGGTCGCCGCGGTCGTGGCAGAGGCATGGCCCTGCCACGAAGAGATTACGATTCCGCTGTTGCGCGTGCCGGACACGCTGGCGGCATTGCAGGATCTCGCGCGCGGGTGGCGCGCGGCGTGCGCTGCCACGACGTTTGTCGGCGTGACGGGCAGCGCAGGCAAGACGACGACGCGCAGCTTTGCGCAGGCGTTGCTCTCGAGCGCGGGCAAAACAGGCGGGACGTTTGGCAATTTCAACAACGACATTGGCCTGCCGCTCTCGATGCTGGCGATGCCGGGCGACACGCGTTTCGGTGTTTTTGAAATCGGCATGAATCATCCGGGCGAGCTTCGTCCGCTGTGCGACATTCTCCGTCCGCACGCGGGGATTGTGACGAATGTGGGGCCGGTGCATCTTGAGTTTTTTGATTCGGTCGAGGCGATCGCGGTTGAGAAGGCGGAGTTGTTGCGCGCCATTCCGGCGGATGGATTTGCGGCGCTCGACGCGGATTCGCCGTTTTTTGATTATTTGAAAACGCAGCTTCGCGGCGCGTGTGTGTCGGTGAGTCTGGGCGACAATGTTGGCGCGTCGTGGCGTGGCACGACCCTTGCCACGCCACAGGGTGGGTTGCGCGTTGAGGGTGTTGCCACGCCGCTTGTGTCACGTCTCGCGGGCCGCCACAACGCGTTGAATTTGTTTTTTGCGGCGGCGCTCGCCAACCGGCTCGGCGTGTCGTGGGAGGCGATGAACGCGGCGCTTGACACGTTGCAACTTCCGGGCATGCGCGGCGAGCAGTTGCATGTGCGCGGACGCTGGATTGTGAATGACGCGTACAATGCGAACCCGATGAGCATGCGTTGCGCGATCGACACGTTCGCGCAGCAAACCGCGGATTGGAAGAGCCGCCGCGTCGTGGTGTTCGGCGACATGCGCGAGCTGGGTGACACGTCGGAGGCGCTGCACCGGAGCCTGGGCGAATACGTGGCGAAGAGCGGGTTGCGGGTCGATGCGCTGGTCGTGGTGGGCGCGCACGCGGCGTGGATTGCGGAGGCGTTTTGTGCGGCGGGTGGAGGCGCAGAGGTGTTGCGTTTCGCGGACGCGGCGACAGCGGCGCGCGAGGTGTTGGATTGGACGCGCGAGGGTGACGCGGTGCTGTTGAAGGCGTCGCGCGGCGTGGCGTTGGAACGCGTGGCGGACGCGCTGGCGGGTTAGGGACGCGCGTCGATTTTCGCGTGCGCCGCGAGGGTGCCGGGCGTGAGGCAACTGATCGCGTCGAGCAGGGCGGTGTGGAAGGAGGCGGTGCCTTTTGCGCCGGCTTTGGCAAAGGCAATTTCGCCGGCAATGGCCATGCTGGCGAGGGCGTTGAGCGCGGCGTCGAGCGGGCGGTCGGGCAGCGCGCCGCAGAAGGCACCGACGAGCGCGGTGCACATGCAGCCGGTGCCGGTGAGGCGGGTGAGCATGGGGTGGCCGTTGTGGACGCAGAAGGCGCGCGCGCCGTCGGTGACGATGTCGGTGGCGCCGGTCATGGCGATGACACAGTGGTGGCGGAGGGCGAGTTCGCGCGTGAAGGCGAGGTCGTGGTCGAGGGTTTGGCGCGCGTCGCGGTCGGTTGCGTCAACACCGCGCGCGGCGGTGTGTTGTCCGCTGATGAAGGCGATTTCGGAGCGGTTGCCGCGCAGGACGGTGATGCGGATTTCGTCGAGCAAACGGCGGACCGTGTCGTTGCGGAGCGTGGTGGCGCCGGCGCCGACGGGATCGAGGATGACGGGGATGTTGAGGGCGTTGGCGCGTTTGCCGGCGCTGTGCATGGCGGCGATGGTGCGGTCGTTGAGAGTGCCGATGTTGAGCACGAGCGCGGCGGCGATGGCTACCATTTCCTCGACCTCAGCGGGGGCGTCGGCCATGACGGGCGAGGCGCCGATGGCGAGGGTGATGTTGGCGCAGTCGTGGATGGTGACGGCGTTGGTGATGTGATGGATGAGCGGACGTTTTGCGCGAAGCGTGTCGAGAGGCGTGAACATGGTTTGGGAAAGATAACACAACCCGGCGAAGGTCACAAGTTGGTGGCAGAGGTCGTGCTGTGTCACGAGAAAGAAGGGAATGGAGAAGTGACGATTCAACAGACGAACAAGGAAGTCCTAACAGGAGCAGGAAGAGAAAAGGAAAAATAGACCTGTTGGGTTATTATTTCACCTGCCATTGGCGTGCGTAATTGCAAAGCCGTATCATCACCCGCGCCCGTCCCGTTAGGGACGGCAAGCATGACGTGGCATTTGCGATATGGTGCAAGACAAAAAGTAAATGCTGTGGCCCTGCGTCCATTGACTCACCACGTAGCAATAATTATAATGATGTTCATTCTCAATAGTGGGTTGTGTTTGGAAATCAAAGAACTTATGGAGGTTCTGCCACGTCGCTCCGCATTGAGTTTTATTGGGTAATTATGAAAATTCTAACATGTTTTATTGCGGTGATGGCATTTGTGCCGTCTGTGCTCGCGGCAGAACCGCGCATAGATTTGACCGTCAAAGGTGGCGGTAATATCACAAGCACATCCTATGCGACCAGTTTAGCGCCGTATTGGGGTGATAAGGCGTTTGACAATGGCGGCACAGGCGACACATTCCGCTGGCTTGTTAACAAGAACACACTGCCAAACGGTTTTTTGATTTATGAATTTCCAGGGCCGACATGTGTCAACGGCTACTCCATACAAGGATTTGATCTCAACGGTACTTCCGGCTTGCCACGCGACCCGAAGAAATGGATATTTGAAGGCTCCAACGATAAACTGGCTTGGACCTTACTCGACGCGCAAGTCGACCAGACGAATTGGACAGCCCGTCAAATTCGTACATTCGATTTTGTGAACACCCAGACGTACATCTATTACAAGTTCACCATCCAAGAGAATAACGGTGCAACTGATTATTCCGGATGCCTTGAGCTGGAGTACTATGGCTGGGAAGATTACGAAAGCCAACCGGTCATCGTGGCGCAACCTGTCACCCAGACGCAATACGACACGGCCACCTTGCACGGTTCGCTGAATAAAGGGAAAACCGCAAATGTCACCGTTTACTGGGGGAGGGATCCTGCCAATTGGACGGGCTCGCAATCCCTCGGCAACATCGATGTGGGGGCATTCTCCTGCACGATCGACGGGCTTGCCATGTACCGTCCTTATTACTGGGTTGCACATGCGGTGAACAGCGCGGGCGAAGCATGGTCCACGACCAACACCTTCACCACCCTGACGGGTCCTGATTTGACGAGCCCGGATGGATTAATCACAGGCTGTTCCAGTCTTGCTCCGTATCTGCCGGCGAAGGCCTTTGATGACGGTGGAGCGGTGGACACCTCCCGTTGGCTTGCCCACATCGCGGCTCTGCCAAACGCCTTTGTCCAATACCAATTTGGAGACAGGCGGTGCTTCCTGAGTGCCTACAAAGTTGTCGGTCTGTGCGGCTCGGATGCCCAAAAACGCAGCGCGCGCAGCTGGACGCTTTCCGGCTCGAGAAACGGCATTGACTGGGTTCTGATTGATACACAATCCAACCAAACCGGATGGGGAAGCGGACAGGCGAGGACGTTTGCCGTTAACCCGGATGATGGATATGAGTTTTTCCGTTTCAACATCTCCGCCAACAACGGTGCGACTGATTACGCCGGTGTTTTGGAGCTCGAATTGGTTGGCCAGTTTGAATATGTCCGTGTTCCAGAAGTGATTGCGTTGCCTGCTGAATTAGCAGGTTCCGGGTCTGTGAAAGTCAAAGGGCGCCTGAATATGGGGATGAGTGCCAATGCATTTGTCGCATGGGGCAACGCGCCCAACAACCTCTCCACAACCAACGCCATCGGACAAGTCGCAACGCAACAAGAATTTAGCTTTACACTCTCCGATTTGGGCACATCCACAACGTGGTACTACACCCTTTTCGTAGAAAACGAATATGGCTTTGATGAGCTCGATGAGCCGCTCTCCTTCATAACCGAAGGCGAACATTTCACGTGGACAAAAGCCACCTCCGGTAATTGGAGCGAAGCCGTTAACTGGTCGCAAGGTCAGCGTGCGCCGGGCATCGCCGGCGATCTGGTCAGCGTCAACACCATCCGCACCATTCACCTTGATCAGCCTTCGGTCACCATTGGCGGTCTTTCGTTGAGCGGGCCGTATGCAGCGGGTCCTGTCATCATCACCAATACAACCCCTGGAGCGAAGATCATTTTCGACAACCCGGCGGTGGGAGGTGCCTTCATCGATGCCAAAACGTCTGCGCCTTACCTGATCTATCCCGATCTCGTGCTCAACGGCGACGTCTCCGTTTCGACTCATGCAGCGTGGCCCGTGACGCTACGTGGCATAATTGCAGGATCCGGCAAATTCGTTCAACAATCCGGATCGCGAATCATCTTAAGGCCGGTCACAAACGTCACCCTCGACTCTCGCTTCATCACCACAGCACCCACGGCATATCTGAGTGTTGAAGGAGCCTCCAGCAAGGTCACACTGAAGGGTGCCAATACTTTTTCATTCTTTGGCACTTGGGATGCGTCTTCCACGCTTTATGGTGGTGCAACCCTGATTTTCGACGGAGGTTTTGCAACCAATCTCAATGCATCTACCCGATGCATGATAACAAGAGACGCACACAATACACTGATACTCTCCAATGGCGTCCATCTGGTCAACGCCGCATCTGCGGGTGCGCCGTTTTTCGAAGGGATGAATAACACAGTGACCCTAACGGACAGCGGCACCCTCTGGGATTTATCCGCCGGCGCCTTCTCCATAGGTGGAGCGACCAACGCGCTTTCCGTAGTCAATGGCGCACGATTTCAAAGAGCGCCCCTGTCCGTTTACGGACGCAACTCCGCGACCAGCATTTCCGGAGCCGGCACACTGTGGAATGTCGTCGGCACATTTTGTATCGGCAGAGGCAGTCACAACAACTTCGCCGAAATTACCGATGATGCCGTTGTCACAAACTGTGTTCTCTTTGTGGGCGGCCGATATGCTTACGATAATCCTGGAGGAACAAGCAACAGCGTGGTCGTCTCCAGAGGCGCTAAACTCTACTCGACGCTCAACAACACGGACTCTGTTGGCGGCGGCGTAGGCGTCTCTGGACATGCAACCCTTTCGACCAGCAGCAACTCCCTGCTCGTTACAGACGAGGGTTCAAGAGTGATGTTCGGCAACTACAATTGCAATATTGGATCCTTGACGGCCGGCACAGGCGTTTGGAATCGCGTCAGTGTCGCCAACAACGGCGTGATCGACAGCATCAACACGCTCTGTGTGGGCGCCTCAACCTCAGCCAAGATTCTCTCCGCCAGCAACAGCGTCCATGCCGCTTCAGGCGGTTCAGTCACCTGCACGACCGCCCAAGTCGGCAACGCCAACTCGCACGGCAACCGCCTGATCACGGCGGGCGGAAAAATCACCGCGAAAACCATCACTGTGGCTACCGGCAATGGCATTGGCGCCGTGCTCGGCACGTACGAACCCGTTCCCATCACCGCCACACAAAGCGCCGTGTTCGAACAAGGCACATTCGTCTACCCCGAGCGGGCGAATCGTGCCGTGCCCGTCACAGGTGGCATCATCTTCACCGCTCCATCCATCACCGACAACGGCCTCGAACTCGCTCCCGTAACAGACCGCTCGTCTTGGCATTTAGTCAAAACCCCGACTTCCATCGCCCTGTTTCACACACCGCGCACCCTCTTCATCGTGAGGTAGCGCGCCGGCAACACAAAACCGCCCAGTTTTTGCTGAAACCGTCCTGTTGCGGCTCGCGAGGACGCTCGCCCTCCAAGCACGCGATGCCAACGGGTTTGCTTGACTCCCGTGGCGTGGCAGAACCTCTGCCACGCCACGTAATTTGTTACCGGACCATAAAGAGGGTGGGTTTGGTGAAGCTGATAAAGAGGGTGTTGCCTTTGATGTACCAGTTCCAGACGCCGGTGGGGTTGGCGGGGAGAACGGGAATGAGGCCGTTGTCGGTGAGGACGCCGTCGGCGGTGAGGACGCGGTAGAGTCCGGTGCGGGCGTTGGGCGCGGCGGAGAGGCGGAGCTGTGTGCCGCTGGCAAAGGTGGCCGTTTGTTTGATGTGAGATTCGCGGAGACCGTCGGGCTGGATTTCAACGCCGATGAGGTTGTTGGCGGTGAGGGTGAGGTTGTTGGCGAGGAGGGCGCCGCCGGCGAGGATGAGGCCGTTGTCGCGGTTGACAGCGTTGCCGATGGTGAGGGTGCCGCTCATGTGGAGGACACCGCCGTCGGCGAGGCGGATGGTGTTGGCACAGGAGGCTTTGGCGGCGGTGGTGGCGAGGGCGATGTTGTTGAGGTTGGTCATGACACCGTGGTTGTCGACGATGATCCAGTTGTTGGTGCAGCCCTGGCTGTTGAGGCCGTTGGCGAAGTCGATGGACAGGAGTGAGTTGCCGTCGAAGAGGGAGCCGGAACCGGTGACGTGGAGTTTGTTGCGTTGCATGACGGTGCCGGAGTTGCCATAGGCGTGGCGGAGGGTGGTGGAACCGGCGACGCGGCGGTAGGTGCCGCCGTTGGAGACGATGAAGGCGTTGTCGTAGTTGATGGTGCCGTCGAGGTTGTAATTGATGTTGAACTCGCCGGCATGCTGGCGAATAATGGAACCGGGGCCGTCGACTTGGATGACGTTGTTGTCGCCGTTGTTCATGGTGATGTGGATGGTGCCGGTGAAGTCGGCCTGAGAGCCTTCGGTGACGCGGAAGTAGGAGTCGTAGCCGAGTTTGTCGGCGAGGCGGACGCCGGTGGGCCAGGCGCGGGCGTTGTTGCGCAGAATGATGCCGGAGCGGCGTTTGCCGCCGGAGTCGCCGCCGCCGAACCAGACGTTGGAGATGGTGACGTTGTCGAAGATGATGCAGTTGTCGGCGGTGTTGGGGGTGAAGCCGTGGGCGGGATTGATGTGTTTGCCGTTGCAATTCCAGAGTCCGCCGTGGGCGGCGGAGGCGCTGCGGACGGTGCCGGTGTTGGCGTTGGCGGTGGCTTCGCCGAAGCGGAAGTCGCTGGTGGTGTCGAGCAGTGTGCCGGCCTCGAGGGTGATGGTGGAAGGGGTGGTTTTGCCGCCCCAGGCCATGCCGGTGGAGGCGGTGACGGTGGCGCCGTTGAGAAGGGTGAAGTTTTCGCCGCGGGTTTGGGCGAGGCGGAGGGTGGAGGTTTTGATGTCACGTCCGTCGACGATGATGGCGCCGCCGGCCTGGACGACTTCGCGGGTGTCGACAGGGGACTCGCCGGTGATGGTGAGGGTGCCGCTGCCTTCTTTGCGGAGGATGCCGGCGCCGAAGACGGGGGTGGCGACGGTGATGTCGTTGTCGTGCGAGAGGGTGAGGGTGCCGTTTTGGATGTTGAGCGCGGCGGGGAGTGTGGCGCCGGTGAGGCGAAGGGTGCCGGTGCCGAATTTGCGGAGGATGCCGTTGGGCGTGAAGCCGGACTGGATGATGGCGGGGGCGGCCTCGGTGTACACCATGAGGGAGTCGCCGCCGATGTGGATGAGGGAAGAAGGATCGGCAATGACGGTGTTGTTGTTGCGGATGAGAAGGCCGCCGTCGGTCTGCGTGTCGCCGAGGGTGAGGGTGTGTCCGGCGAGGTTGAGATTGCCGGCGAGAAGGAGTGCGGTGGCGGCTTCGTCGGCGGCGAGGGTGGCGTTGACGGGCGGGCGGACGAAGGTGTCGCTGCCGGTGAAGGCGGTGTCGGCGATAACGGCGCGGCGGACGCCGAGGATCGGGTCGTAAGTGGCGTAGTCGCCCCAGGCCTCGGTGATAACGAACCACGGGGGGAAGATGCCGGAGGGCGGGGTGTCGATGAAGAATTTTTCGGTGAGTTCGCTGCCGAAGTTGTTGACGCTCTTGGAGACGAGGGTCATGCTCGCGCCGGGATCGCGGAGGATGCGGCTGGTGTGAAGCGTGCTGCCGGAGAAGCTGATGCGCGCGTCGTTGTGGGCGCCGGTGGTGGTGATGCCGGCGGGAATGCTCACGTCGTTGTCGCTGCCGGTGAGCGCGAGGATTGCGGAGGCGGTGGCACCGGATGTGGCGCCGAGACGGATGACGCCGTTGCCGAAGACGGTGGTGTCGTGACCGCCGGTGGTTTGTCCGGAGACAGTGCCCTGCTGCACGGAGATGCCGCCGGTGAAGTCGTTGGCGGCGTTGCCGAGGGCGAGGCTTCCGCTGGTCAGGGCGATGGCGCCGGGGCCGCTGAGTTTGGGCGTGAGGATTTGGCTGGCGCCCGCGGACAGATTGAGGTTGTCGTAGACCGACAGCGTGTTGTCACCCTGGAGAATCAATCCGGCGGGCGCGGAGACGGCGTTGACGTCGATGTTTTCGCCGAGGGCGAGGGTCGTTGCGGTGGCGAAGCTGGCGGAGTCGCCATTGCGGAAGAGCGCAGTGCCGTTGGCCTGGCCGGAGAGATGCCAGTTGAGCGAGCCGGTGTTCCACTGGTTGTTGCTGGCCTTGTTGTCCCAAATCAGCGTCCGGTTGCCGACGACAAAGGCATTGGTTGCGGTCCAGATTTCAACGGGTCCAACCGGCGCGGGAAGGGTGCTGACGGCCTTGAAAGCGTAGTACCAGGTGTCGCCGGGTATGAGCGTGCCGGAGAGCCAGCTAAAGGTTTGCGGATTGGTTGTCGCGGGCCATTCATGGACTTGCGACAGCGCGCCGGGCGAGGTTCCCATCCAGCAACTGATGGTCACTTCGTTGACGCCGGCGGATTCGAGAATGGCGCTTAATTTGGCGCGATCCGAAAAGAGGGATGCGGAGGTCGCGCCGAAAATTGGCGCGCCGAGCGTGGTGAAGGAGACGACTTCCGGCGAGACGCCCGCGCCGGCGGCGAACATGTAATAGTACGTTGTGTTGTAGGTGAGGTCGTTCAGCTCGCAGGACAAGGCGCCCGCGGCCATTGCGCCCAGCAATTCGTCGTGATCCCATGTGCCGGTGATCGTGCCGTTTGCGGTGCCCCAGTGGAGCGTGACGTCCGCCGTGTCCGCGCCGCCGGCGTAGAGAAGCTGGCCGCGTGCGGTGGCCGTCGTGCCGCCGACAGGATCCGCGGCAAGTGAGACAACGGCGGGAGTGGCGTTGTAAGTCGTGAATGAAAACGCATCGCTGATGGCGGAGGTTTGGGAGTTTTGCGCGAAGACGCGCGCGATGTACGGTGTGTTGTCCGTCAGTCCGCTGACGGGAATGGAGACGGCGCCCGCATTCACGCCGTCGAGTGTGAAGACGGTTTGCCAGGCGGCGGGGTCGGCGCCGAGATCGGTGGCGGCGATGCCAACAGAGATGGTGCAATTTTCGCCGCTGGTATTGGTCAGTAAGGCGCTGATGGTGGCGCTGGTTTGGGTGAGGTCGTCGCCGCGCACGTTGGAGAGAACGAGGCGCGTGTCGAGACTGTATTTCAGGTCTGAATAGGCGTTGCCCAGGCGGTCGGTCAAGCGCATGGCCATCCGGTCGCCGCTCGTGCCTTCGCGCAGTTTGATGGTGATGCTGTTGATGCCGGGGTAGAGCTTGGTTTCGTACGTCAGCTCGACGTTGTTATCCCAGTTGTCGCGCGTGCAAAAAAGGGAGCCGTTGTTCCAGGCGCGAAGGTCGTCGTCGCATTTGAACCGCGCCATCACAAGGCGTTCGGCCGCATCGGGAGAAAAAATATAAATGTGCCAGTATTTGATGTACTCTTCTTTGTTGGGCACCGGCGCCCACGCGTTCATTGAGCCGTCGGCCGCATTGCGGACTTCGGTCCAGACGAGGTTGGCCGCGGAACCCGCGTGCACATAGTCCGCGGGAATCGCATACGTCAAGCCGGGCCAGGGGCGTTGCGCGGTTTGCGAGCCGCAACCAAACGTTGCGAGTTGGTCGCCGCCAATGCCGTCCTTGCCGGTCAGCATGTCATTGTTGAAATCCGCGCCGAGGTGCAGGAGCTCCTGCCAGTAACCGGTGGACGGCAGCGTGCGCCATCCGCCCGCCTGTCCCCACGCGTGAGCAACACCCAATACGGCCGCCATCATTGCGACTTGAAGTTTCTTCATGATCTTCCCCTGAGGTTTTGCCAATCTTGTGCCTGCCACGCGATAAAATGGCGGACAAGTTGGCATTTTCACGACTTCTTAGTATAGTACCGTTTCTGTATTGAACACGTCAATGCCAGAGCGAGGCGTCACTTCATGTTTAACGTGAGCGTGTAAACAGCTTCGGGGGTGTCGGCGCAGCGGGTTGCGGGGAAGAGAAGGGCGGGGCCGGCGAAGCCCCAGCGGCAGAAGCAGGTTTGGATTTGGGCGTTGGCGCCGGCGCGCAGGTCGGTGTCCTGGTCGCCGATCATCCAGTCGGATGGAAGAAGCGCGTGGTCGAGTTGTTGCGCGGCGAAGTGGAGGGGCGCGGGGTCGGGTTTGAGCGCGGACGCGTCGCCGTCGCCGACGAGGATGTCGATGAGCGGCAGGAGGCGCAAACCGTCAAGAATGGCGTGGGAGGCGGCGTGGCCTTTGTTGGTGACGACGGCAATGCGGTGGCCGTCGGCGCGGAGTTGGTGGAGCAGTTCGGGGATGCCGGGATAGGGGGCGGTTTGGTCGAGGAGGTGGGCGCGGTAGTGGCCGCGGTAAATGGCGAGGGTGTGGTCGATGTCGGCGGCGGGACGTTCGGGAATTGTGGATTGGAGGAGGTTTTTGACGCCGTGACCGACGCAGCGGGTGACGTGGTCGAGGGGCAGGGGCGCGAGGTTGAAGTGCTGGCGGGTGAGGTTGACGGCGAGTGCGAGGTCGGCGCGGGAGTCGACGAGGGTGCCGTCGAGGTCGAAGAGGTAGAGGGAGGACATGAGGCGGCGGCGGTTACGGGATGATGAGGAGTTGGCCGGCGCGGAGCTGGCCGCCGGGGCCGAGGAGGTTTTGGTTGGCGTCGCGGATTTGGGTCCATTTGGCGGGGTCGCCGTAGTAGCGTTCGGCGATGCGGTAGAGGGTTTCGCCGGGTTGGACGGTGTGGGTGCGCGGGGTGGTTGGCGTGTCGGCGGGTTTTGGCGCGGGCGTGGAGAGGGCGGGAATGGGGGTGGATTTTGGGGCGGGTTTTTCGTTGTCGAGGTTGGGGATGTCGAGGCGTTTGGGGACGGGCTTGGTGGCGGGGGTTGGGTCGGGCGTGACGAGTTTTTCGGTGAGGCGCTGGAGGCGGGCGACTTCGCTTTCGCTGGATTTGAGTTTGATTTGGAGGTCGCCTTTTTCTTTGGCGAGGGTGGTTTTTTCAACGTCGAGTTCGCTGATTTTTTTCTTGAGCGCGTCGATTTCCTGGGCTTGGCGGGCTTGGATGAGGTTGGCGGTGTCGCCGTGCGTGCGGATGAGCTGGCGGGTGAGGAGTTGCTCGCAGAGTTTTTTGCGGCCCTTGATCATTTCTTCTTTTTCGGAGCCGGGCTGGAGGTCGCGGTAGCGCTGATAATGGTAGATGGCGCCGATGTAATCCTGGGCGTGTTCCTGCTGGAGGATGGCGAGGCTGAGGTGGGCGGAGGCGGCTTCGGGATTGGCGAGCAGGGTTTCTTCGTAGAGTTTGACGGCCTTGTCGAGGTCGCCCTGCTGTTCGGCGGAGAGGGCCTGGCGGAAGAGGGGGAGCTCGCGTTCGCGGGATTCTTTTTCGGAGACGGAACCGCTGCAACCGGCAAGCAGGAGGAGGGCGACAGAGAGTGCGGAAAGAGGTTTCATAATTACGGGCTTCTCGTGGACGAAAAGTTGTGGCATACTTTCCAACAAAAAGCCCCGGCTGTCAATATGGAAGGCGCACCCGCACAACAAAAAAGATGGCATTTGCCCGAACCGGACGCGAAGCTCAGCGTCATCATGCCGGCGTACCGGCTGGCGGCGACGATTGGCGCGAACATCGACACGGTGTGCGAGCTGCTTGCGCCGCATTTCGTATATGAGGTGGTGGTGGTGGACGATTGCTCGCAGGACGGCACGGCGGAGGCGATCGCAGCCGCGGCGGCGAAACGGCCGGGCCAGGTGAAGGGCGTGTATCAACCCGTGAATCTCGGCAAGGGCGAGGCGTTGCGCAAGGGGTTTGCAAACAGCACGGGGGAGTATGTTTTGCTGCTCGACGGCGACCTCGATTTGTCGCCCGTGATGCTGCCGCATTTCTTTCGCCCGATGCGCCGCCGGCGAAAACCCGCGGACATCGTGATCGGTTCGAAACGCCACCGCAAATCGCGCATTGATTACCCGTTTCGCCGCCGTTTTGCGAGCTGGGTGTATTACACCATCGTGCGCGTTCTTTTCAACCTGCCCGTCACGGACACGCAAACCGGCATGAAGCTTTTCAAGCGCGAGGCGTTGCAATGGGCCTTTGAACGCATGCTCGTGAAGCGCTTCGCTTTCGACCTCGAAATGCTCGCCATTGCCGCGAAAAAAGGGTATCGCGTCGTCGAGGCGCCGATCAAAATGAATTACGGCGAGAAGTGCGGTAGCCTCACCGCCGGCAACGTCCACGACACGCTCATCGACACGCTCGCCATTTTTTACCGTCTGCGCATCCTCAAATATTACGACAGCGTCGAAGTCTGCGCGCCGCTCAATCCGCCGCCGAAAGTTTCCGTCGTCATCGCCTGCCCCGCCGACTCCCCCTACCTCCGCGAATGCCTCGCCGGCCTCGCGACGCAAACCCACACCAACCTCGAGGCCATCGTCCTGCCCGACCATCCCCTTGAACTGCCCCCGCAAAAATTTTCCCTGTGCGTCATCCCCACCGGCCAAATCCGACCCGCCGAAAAACGCAACCTCGGCATCGCCGCCGCCACGGGCGACATTGTTGCCTTTATCGACGATGACACCATCCCGACCCCCGGTTGGCTTGTCAACGCCGTCAAATATTTTTCCAATCCCACTGTCGGCGCCACCGGCGGCCCCGGCATCGACGCCCGCACCGACACCCGCCTCGCGCGCCTCGGCGGCCGCGTCTACGCCAACCGCCTCGTCTCCGGCTCGTATATTTACCGCTACATTTCCAACCGCGTCCGCGACGTCGACGACCTCCCCAGTTGCAACCTCCTTGTCCGCGCCGCATTGCTTCGCGAATTTGGTGGTTTTCGCACTGATTTCTGGCCCGGCGAAGACACCCTCCTCTGCCTCGCCATCCGCAACCGCGGCCTGCGCATCGTCTACGACCCTTGGGCCATTGTCGAACACCACCGCCGCGAACTCTTCGCCCCACACCTCCGCCAAGTCGGCCGTTACGCCATGCATCGCGGTTACTTCGCCAAACGCTTCCCGCAAAATTCCTTGTATATCAGTTACCTTATTCCCTCCCTCTTCCTCATCGGCCTCCTCGCCGGCCCCTTCCTTTCCCTCCTCCACCCGTGGCTCGCCCGCACCTATGCCACCGTTGTTTCCGTCTACCTTTTACTCACCCTGGCCGGCACCTTTCATCGCACACCCTCCACTTGGTTCCTCACCTGGTTTGGCGTCATCGCCACCCACCTCGTCTACGGTTTCCGCTTCCTCCAAGGCCTCCTCTCCCGCCGCATGCCCTGCGAAGTCGCCGCCTTCGATCATCCCGCCGACGTCAAAATACAACCATAAGGCATACCTTTTCAGTGACACACACGGGCTCCATCACCTGATTTGCCAAAAAAGGTTCCTGCCGGACAACGGTCGCGATCTGCTATTTTTGCGGCACAACGATCTCCCGCCTTTCCGCACCATCCGTTGGCGCATCCTTTGTATATATGCAACACATTGTCTAACAATGCATTGCAATTCGATGGATAATTTTAAGCACCCCGCTTGACATCTTGACGTAATTCGTGTTACATTGTCCTCGACACTTGGCAAAGGTCTATACTTTTTTTGCGGCCTTGACACCCGCGAACAAGGTGTGGATGGAAAACACAGCTGCTTATTGGAGGCAGTTATGTACATTAAGAAACAGTTGGTAAGCGCACTCATGGTGACGAGTCTCGCCGCCGGAGTTGCGTTTGCGCAGACGCGTTACGAGCTGAACCAAGGCCCGTTTACGTTGAGTGCGAGCGACGAAGGAGCCACAATTGTGGCGGCTCCCGGTCCTGCCGGTGATGGTCAACTTCCATACTTTGTGGCAGTTACCCAATCAGGTGGCGATCAAAATGACGTCTCGACGGTTGAAAATTTTGGGGACTGTTACGCCCTCAAACTGAATACCGAAGGCGACACACTTGAATTCAAGGTGACGGATGAGGAAAATGCTCCGACGTCTGGCCCTATTGCCATCAACCCGGGCGAAGAAATTTACGTCCAAACACGGATGCAATTTGTTCCCAGTGAGGACAAGCCTGGAGATGCAGAGACGGCCGACGTCAATGCCAAAATCGCCTTGTGGGTAAATGCGCAATCCAATCTCGTGGTGCGCCATGGTCGCCCAATTTTTTATCAAGGAGAAGGTGATTTGTGGTTTTATGAGACAGGTTCTGTCGATATCACGGACTCGGTTGTCCTTAACGACGGCGAACCCGTTTTTATTGATCCAACTCTCTGGTATAACGTGAAAATCATCCTGCGAAACGAAGTGTTGGAGGGCGCTGAGTGTCTTCAACAAGCATTTCAAATCTACATTGGCGAAAGCGACCCCCTCCTTACAGGTTCTGCCAATGCGATGAGTGATGCTTGGGTGTCGCAATTGGATGAGGCCTCTCTTTTTGGACGTGTAGCTTCACCCGACATGAATGGAGCATGGTTTCTCTCTTGCCTCCCGGCCAGGGACTCTACGAGTATGGATTCTACTGTGGAAGTTTTGGACAACCTGTCTTTCAAGGGTACAGGTGCTATTGCCAGTATCGCGCTGAGTACTATGCCGTTGTGCGACGTTACAGCATTGGCAAAATACTTTGATGAAGGCGATCCTCTCACGCTGATGTCGGGTGGTGGATCAGTTTCTGTCAGTGCAAGTCCTGTTGCGGCGAATACCACGGTCATCATCTCGTATACGGCGGATAATGCCAACTATACGTTTGATCATTGGCTTGTTAACGGGACTCCCACTGAGGCAGGTCTCGATGATGAGCCGGGTACCATTTCCGTTGTCATCACGGCAGCAACGGAAGTTGTCGCGGTGTTTCAATATGCGGGTGTGACTCCCACTCCTGAATGGATTGGGCCAAATGGCGATCCGCTTTCGGCTAAGATTCTTGCCTGGTTGCAAGATTTGTACCCGGATGGTGTTGACCTTTCGGCCATGGATGGGGATCTTCTTAGCCAAGCCTATTTGTTGAATATTCTCCCGGAAGATCTCCTGAGTGTCAAGTTTGTCATCACCTCGTTCTCGGTTGATCCTGTGGGCGGCACATGGGAGTTGGCTTACTACCTGAATGATGCGCCGACAACGCCAGTCTATTTCAAGCTCTCTGATTGGAATGTCATGAATGGCCGTGGCCTGATTCAAGGTGCCAAGGTGCTTGCTGGGGCTGAAGCCGGATGGGATCCCATTGACGTGAACATTGGTATCGAAACGGTCGACTCTGACGAAGTGAATGTGTTCACGGTTGATCCGGCTAACGTTGGAGAATACAAGTTCTTCAAATTGGGAATCGTGGATGAGGAAGATTATCAAGCTTTTTTCGATTCTTTTGATAATCCACCCGTGGAGTGACGATGACACTCCGACGCATACGCGTCATTTAACCATTGTTTATAACAGCAAGGCTCCGGAAAACCGGAGCCTTGCTGTTTGTGCTTCCGGCACGGCAAGGTCGTGGCGTGTGTGAGCGGGGTTCTTTTTTAGGTCGAGGATATTAGACTTGTTCCAATACCCGACTTGGAGGGGGGGCGGGCGGGGGGGGCGCGCCACGGGGCCCCCCGGCGTGGCGGCAGGAGGGGGGTGTGTTGTGGTTAAAGAAACCGTGGGAGGGGGGGGGGCGGGCCGACCC
>JAVBOU010000001.1:0-7739 GCA_031550185.1 Kiritimatiellia bacterium
ACATCCCCCACCACCTCCCGGCCCGCCGCCGTCAACGCCCCGCGCTCCTCACGTCCCACCACAGCCCCGACCGCGACAAACCACAAACCCGCCTGGTGGCGTGGCACAGCCTCTGCCACGCCACGCGCCGCCATATTCCTCCCCTGCCCTTCTGTCCTCACCACGCCCGTGCGCAAATGCAAATCCGCAAACGTCAACGGCGCAAGTAAGACGCAACAAATAACAAACAACAAGCCCGTTGCGCCGCGCCAACAATGTCCTTCGCTTTCACGCATCTCCATACTCATTGCAACTTGTTACCTATTACTTGTTAACTGTTAACTATCACTTGTTCACTCTTCTCAGCGTTCGCACCACAAACGCCTCAAGCAGCACCGTCTCCGCGAGTGCCGTGCTCACCAGTTGCTCGCGCAACGTCATCACCAGCACCCGCGCGTTGCGCAACTCGCGTAGCGTGAAATTTCGCGCCTGCACCGCGCGCTTCTGCATCATCCACGGATTCATCCCGCGCGGATCATTCCCCATCCGCCGCAACACCTCCTCCGCCTCCTGCGACAACCCCGTCCGCCACACCGCCCGCGCCCCGCGCCCCGCACCCTGCACGTCCAGCCAACCCGCATCCATGCAACCGCGCAACACCAGCAGCTCGCGGATGCGCGTCTCCAACATCGTCGTCAAAAAAATCCCGTTCTTCCCCTGCCCCAGCAACTGCTCCAGCGCCCCGATCGTCGCCGCCATCAAACGATCCGAATACGCCTCCAGCAAATCCCACGCCTCCGCCTCGCGCCCGATCGAGCACACCGCGTTCACATCCGCCTCGTGCGCCTCCCCCGGCTTCCCCAAATACGTCCGCAGCTTGCTCAACTCCTGCACCACCATCCGCGTGTCCACGCCCACGCGATTCAAAAACGCCTCGCGCACATGCTCGCTCATCGTCAACTCCTCCCGCTTCAAAAACTCCGGCAGCATCTCGCGCATCACCTTCAGCTTCTGATACCCCTTCTCCGCGCCGCCCACATCCACCACGCGGCCATGCTTCTGGCACGCCTTGAAAAACGCACCGCCGCGATTCACCCCGCAGCCCGACACCAGCAACCGCTGTCCCTCCGCCAGTCCCTTCTTCACGCACTCCACCAGCTCCGCCACCGCCTCCTTCACCAGCGCCGAATCCGCCCCGCGCCGTGCTCCCAAAAACGTCACATCGCGCACCCATGTCATTTTTCCTCCGCCGAAAAACCCCTGCGTCTGCGCCGACGCCATCGCGGTCTTCACGCAGTTCACCATGCTCTCCACCGTCTCGCAGCGCCCCTCCACAATCTCCAGCCCCAGCTCCCGCTCCCCCTCCGGTACATGCTTCGCCACCACCCGCTTCGCCTCCTCGCCGATTAAAAACTCATCCTCGCCGCACACCAAAACAACACTGTCTTCCTCCATGAAAACCTCCTGATAAAAAGTATCATTTTACCACATCCCCACCCAACCCGCCAGACATCCAAAACCCGCCTCGTGGCACAACCCCACCTCTGCCACAAGCGTGTTACAACCGAAATCCCTTCGGCAGCAACTCCCCCAGCGTTGTCCGAAAAATCCGCGACCCCGCTTCAAGCCCCGCATAAAACACCGGCGTCTCCGGCCCCATGAATTCCGCCAGCACCTGACGGCACGCGCCGCACGGCGTCGCGGACGCCTCCGCACTCCCCGCGCACAACCCCAGCGCCACAAACCTCTTTCGTCCCTCGCACAAACCCCGCACCAACGCCGCACGCTCCGCGCACAACGTCAACCCATACGACGCATTCTCAATGTTAAACCCCGTCACGATTTCGCCGTCCGTTGTCAACAACGCCGCGCCCACACGAAATTTCGAATACGGCGCATACGCACCTTGCGCCGCCTCCCGCGCCGCGTCAATCAACCTTTGCGAATCAATGTCCATGTCCGTCTCCATTTATTCGCCCAATTCCAATTCCCCTTCCGGCAAACTTCTCGCCTGCCCGCCCAACTCCAGCGCCGGAATATCCGGAATCTCACCGCCGATGATTCCCTGCATATCGCCATACAATCCCACCGTGTTCTTCACCACCAGCTTGATCTGCTTTTCACGCTTGTCCCACTCGCGCTCCATCGCGCGGCGCTCGCGGTTTAGCTGATCTTGCATCGTCGTGAACGCGTCCACAATCCCCTCGATCTTCTGCCGGAATTCAGTGCCCGCGAGATATGCGTAAAGCATCTCCATCTTCTCGCCCTTTCCGGCCGACGCCCGCCGCTCCCGTTCCAACGCCAGCAACTGTTGCCGCAACGCCGCCGCCAGCGGCAACGCGCACAACGGATCCGACACCCACACGCCCTCGATCTGACCAAATCGTTGCAACCCCTCCGGCAGCACCACCGACACCAGCAGCCCGATCGACGCCCGCGTTTCGATCATGTCATCCTTCAGCTTCGCGATCCATTTGTCGCTCCAGTTCTTCGTGTTCTTGATCTCCCACAGCAACACCCCGCACTCCTGCCCCAATCCCGTCCGCACGCCCTGCACAATGTCCGCCCCGCGAATCCCCTTCGGCACCGGCGCGATCCCGTCATGCGGAAACACCGCCCGCACCTGCTGTTCAAAATCCAACTCCAGCACCTCCCCCTGCGTCTCCGTCGAACCCTGCTCCGCCTTCCGCTGCATCTCATCCAGCGAGCGCTTCAAGTCATTGATCACCTTCTCCTGTTCCTGCTCCTTCCGGCGATGTGTCTCCGTCGCCCGCACCTCAACCTCCGTCCGGATCAATCCCCGCTCTTCGTCCAGCTTTCGCTGCACCTCCAGCTCCATCGCCTCGCGCGCGCCCTCCAACTCCCGTTGGCGTTTGCGCAACTCCACCTCGCTCTCCCGCAACTCCCGCACCGACGCCTCGCGCTCACGCAAACGTTCTTCCAACTCCCGCACCTGCGCGCCGAACACCTCTCCCGCCCTTTCCGCTGCCTGCGCCTCCACCTCCCGTCGAATCTCTTCCCGCGCCTCCCGCAACTTCCGTTGCACCTCCAGCTCCATCCCCTCCCGTTGCGCCTCCAACTCCATGCTCCGCTTCAACACCTCCGCCTCCTTGGCGCGAAACTCCTTCAGCGACGCCTCCTTCGCCGACACCTCCGCCTCCAACACCCGCATCTGTCCCCCATACTTCGCCTCCGCCGTTTCCGCCACCCGCTTCTGAAACTCCGCCTGCAACTCCCCTCTCACATGCTCGCGGATCTGCCCCGCAAGCACATCTGAAAGCTCAAACTCAAACCCGCAACTCGGACAACTGATCTTTCCATTTTCCATAATTCCCGCATTCTACCAAACCCCTGTCCCGCCCGCCACACCATCCGCCACACACAGGGCATGAAAAAGATGTGGCCGGGGAGGGGTACGGCCCCCCCACACCCCCCCCACACCCCTGCCATTCAACTTGTTGTGGGGGGCGCGGTCCCCCCCCCCCCCACAACGCGCTTCTGCTCTATTGCCTGGCGGGGTATTAGTCCACCCACACCGGATAGGATCGTTTGACGGGATAAATCACGGGTTTGGTGTCGTTGGATTTCCACGTGTCGTTGATAAGGAAGTATCCTTTGCCGCCATAACCGCCGTTGGATTGCAGCAACACACCCGCATGCGGGACGGAGATAGTTTTGAGTTTGCCGTTCGCGTCAAAGTCGTAGCGGTTGAACTTGCCGGAGAAGAGGCCGGTTTTGGCGTTCGCGGTGAAGGTCGCAACGTGGGGGTTGGCCTCGGTGAAGACGTACGCCTGCGCCACCGTGTCAAAGACCGGAGGTTTCGCGGCGGGAAGTTTGACGTTGGTTTTGTTGGCCTCAAGCGCAACCTCCCAATCGGCGGCATGAAAGATTAGTCCTTCGTAATGTTCGGCAAGGTTGGCAAGCGATCCGAAACGTCCGCCTTCGGGAATGAGTGACAAAGCGAAGCGGTCCTCAATGGCGGGCATTTTTCCGGTGGATGTTTTGCCGGGATAGAGCCAGTGCCATGCGCCGGACTGGAGGGCGCCGGATTCATCGACGAGCATGTTGCCGGCAACAAAACCCCTGGAGCTGTACAACGGGATGAATTGCGAAATCATGGCGTCGTCACCGTACATCAGCAACGTCGTGGCACCGCTAACCGCGGTGCCGTTGGCGAGCTTTCCGGAGAGTTTGATGCTGCCGTTCAAGCCAATCGTCGCGGTGAGATAGCCGAATCCTTCGGGTGTGTTGTCCGCATCGCCGGTGCTGCCTTCGATGCGTTCGGGTGTGAAGGCGAAGGTGTAGTAACCCTTGAAGTTTTCGAGCGTGTTGAGCGCGGCGTTGCGGGTTGGATCGTTCTTGTTGAGGGAGGGGTTGCGCTGGGCGTAAACGTTGCAAACACCGTTGAATGTGCCGGTCATTTGGAAGTCGTCCCAGGGTTTTGTGATGTCGAGTTCCAAGGTGAGGGTCTGCCCTTTGGCGTTTGCCAGGTTTGCAATGAAGTAATCGCCGCCCGTCCAATAACCCGGCACCCATATTGGATTCAGCTCAATCACCTCCTCGCGTGATTCCAAAGGAACATCCACCCAAAAATCGTCCACCCACACTTCTTCCTCGCGTCCCTCCAAAGGAATTTCCACCCAAAAATCCTCCACCCAAACTCCCGCGTGATAACCGGCCCAATAACCGACCCAGCCCTTTTTTACCAAGCGGTCGGGCACATATGCGGCGTCCACCCACTTCGGTTCCACATAAGAGGGATTCACCCAAACGTTCGTCCAATGAGGCTCCACCCAATAGGGTTCGGGCTCATTGACGGCCACCCAGGCACCTTCCACGTAATTGGTCGACCAATAACCTCCATCCCAGTAACCCTCCTGATAATGGGACTCCACCCAATAACCGGGTATCCAGAACTCGTCCATCCAATGGCCGACCCAATCGCCATCGTGAATCCATTTTGGTTCCACCCAAAAACTGTTTGTCAAAACGCCGTCCGCCAAATTCGCATAATGACCCGGCACCAAAACACTCGCGCCTCTCACCAAATACGGGTTCACCCAAGTCTCGTTCACCCAGGCGTCGTACACATAATTGGTCTCCCAATGGCCTTCCCAATAACCGGGATAACCAGGAGGCTCGACATCATACACGATGTTGGTCTGCCAATGCCCCACCCAATAACCGGGATAACCCGGCGGTTCGACATCCCACACCACATTCGTCACCGCGACATCCTGCCACCAACCCTCCACCCATTCCTGCCCCATCCTCTCCGACCACGCGGGCGCGGTGAAGGTGGACGTGCCATTGGTGGAGACCGCTTTGGCTGTGATTCTGCCCAGTGGCGAAAGCGTCACCGTCAGCGAGCCGGCGATGAGGTCATCCTCGTCCGCCAGCCACCCGTTGAACGTCCCCTGTGCGTTCCACGGCAGCGCGTCAATGACGATGGGAATGTATTCCATCACCGACATTTTGGGGTCTGCGACGCTCGCGACTTTCACGCACGCCAGGTACGAGCCGGGCTTGGTTGGCACGCCGGAGATGAGGCCGGTGGCGGCGTTGATTGTCAGGCCGGGCGGAAGTTTTGTCGCGGTGAATTTGACGGGCTTGGCCTCGTCGTTGACTTCGATCTGCATCCCGAAATTCACGCCGGCCATGTTGTTCACCGAAGGATGAACCGCCACAATCCACGGGGGCGCGCATTCGTGCCGCAGACGGAAGCGCGCGATGTAAACCGTGTCGTTTTCCGGCGCGACCCGGATGCTGGCGGCGCCAAAGACGTTGCCGAGGCTGTCCACCCACTCCATGAACAGCGCGTCCCTTTCCGGCCTGGCGGTGAGCGTCACGGGTTTGCCGTTGACGACCTGCCCGTGCGCGGGCAACAGGCTGGCGGTCCCGGAGCCGTCGGCAAAGACGTATGCGCTCGGCCAGTTCCCGGCGGCTTTGACGGCCCACTTCGCGTAGAGCGTCCGCTCCTCCGTGGCGATGCTTGAGGGTGCGACGGGCAGGCCGCTTCCCGCCCGGTTGGTGAACCAGCCGAGGAAAGTCTGGTTGGCGCGCGTCGGCGGTTCCGGGAAAACGTAACGCCTGCCGTGGTTTTGCGGAATGGATTGCAGGACAGGCGCGCCGCCGTTGCCGTCAAAGGTGACGTCGAAAACGGCGGGCGTCCACCGCGCGTAAAGTGTGTGGCCGGCGAGGAGCATCACGGTGGTGTTCGCGGTGATTTTCGCGCCGCCGTTGGGTTGCGTGTGCCAGCCGAGGAAAACGTAACCCGCATTCGCCGGAGCCGCGGGCAGGACGTATTTATCACCGTACGTTTCCATTTGATTTGAAGCGGAACCGATTCCGGCGTCGAAAGCGACGTTGTACGTGACGGCGTTCCACCGCGCGTAAAGCGTGTGGCTGGCGGTTTCGTTCATGGTCGTGGCGGCCGTGACTTGCGTGCCACCCGTCACCTCCGTGTACCAGCCCGCGAATTGATAACCCGTACGCTTCGGATTTTCCACGGGAAGGAGGTACGGTTCGCCATAGGCGTGCGTGACAGCCCGGGAAGAAGACGGGCTGCCATCTGTCTCAAAGGAGCCGCCGTTGGCGTTGAAGGTGACAGCGCACGTGATGATTTTCCAACAGGCGAAAAGCGTGAGGGACTCGGGGGTGCCCGGCGACAAAATGGAGGCGGACGTGACAAGGAGGCCTTTGCCGTCGGGACTCGTGAACCATCCGCGGAAAACATGCCCCGGTCGCGCCGGCGTGGGCAACGTTCCAAAACGGGCGTTGACCGCCACCTGCTTGCTTGCGGGCGAAACGCTTCCCTCCTGCGCGTCAAACTGAATGGTGGCGGCGTTCGCCAAGCCCGTTGCCAAGCTCAAGAACATGATGATGAGAAATTTTTTCATGCGACATCCTGATGAATGATGGAAAAGACCGTCCTAAACAGAGGGTGTCAAATATACGTGATTCGCAAAAAATGTGCGAGAAAAAAAACGGGGCGCGGACTTTCCAATCCGCGCCCCGTTATGATGATGATATTATTTTGACGCCTCTTCAATCGCGACCGCGACGGCGACAGTGGCGCCGACCATGGGGTTGTTGCCCATGCCGAGGAAGCCCATCATTTCGACGTGGGCGGGGACGGATGACGAACCGGCGAACTGGGCGTCGGAGTGCATGCGGCCCATGGTGTCGGTCATGCCGTAGGAGGCGGGATCGGCGGCCATGTTGTCGGGATGCAATGTGCGGCCGGTGCCGCCGCCGGAGGCGACGGAGAAGAATTTTTTGCCCTTCTCGTTGCACTCTTTTTTGTAGGTGCCGGCAACGGGATGCTGGAAGCGGGTGGGGTTGGTGGAGTTGCCGGTGACGGGGTGCTTCAAGCCGTGGAAGGCAAGACGCATCAATCGTTCGAATACCATGAGGTGCAATGGGTTGAGGCGGATGAACTGTGGAGTGATGTTGGAAAAAAGATTCCTGCTGGTTGTAGATGACGATTGATTGTGTAACGAAAAAAGTCTGCGGAACATCCAGCTCTTCGCAAATTGCCGGTCTCTCAAAGACGAGGCACACACTTTCACGATAGAAAGTCACAACAAATTGCGCGGACAAACGCATTACTGCCCAATCTCGCCGCTCCCACCCTTTATGACTTGCTTTACAAGTAAATTAATCATTATTTAAAAATCTACAAAATTTTAACATTTTTGTATTTGATTGACCACCTCTACATGAGCGTTGTGGCGTGGCAGAGGTCATGCCACGCCACA
>JAVBOU010000127.1:0-5697 GCA_031550185.1 Kiritimatiellia bacterium
ACGCCACACACTGGGGGGGGCGCGACCGCCGGGCGCGCCGGGCTTCGGACGAACGTTTATCTTAAACGACCCACGCTTACATAGGTGTTTTTTCAATCCCGGACCAGGGTGGGCGAGCGTCCACGCTCGCCGCAACAGGAGGGCTCCAGCAAAAAACAGGCAACTATCCAGCAAATCAACCGGGCATCTTCGTGCGGCTCGCGAGGACGCTCGCCCTCCATGTTCACTATTTCGTTAACCGCCCTTGACCGCCATGCCGCTTGTCCTCTTTGTCTGCACCGGAAACACCTGCCGCAGCCCCATGGCCGAGGCGCTCTTGCGGCATGCGCTCCCGGCAAACTCATCCTGGACGGTGCAATCCGCCGGCATTGCCACGCTCGACGGCCTGCCCGTCAGCGGCAGCGTACGGATTGCGCTGAGCGAAATCCAGGTGGCCAGCGATCCGCTCAAAACCTCCCAGCCCGTCACGCGCGACATGATCCGCAACGCCGCGTTGATTCTCGCGTTGACGCGCCACCACCTCAACGCGCTGCTCGCCATCGACCCCTCCGCGAAACCGCGCGTCCGTCTCCTGACCTCCTTCTTGCCCGACGCTAAATCGCCGGACATTGGCGACCCCATTGGCGGCACGCTCGCGACCTACCGCCAATGCCGCGACGAAATCCGCGCCTGCATTCCCGGCCTCGCGCATCACCTCGACACGCTCGACAAATGAAACCGCGCGGCGTCAACATTCCCCTTGGCATTCCGCCGCTCGCCGCGTGGTACGCCGCGCACAAACGCGTCATGCCATGGCGCGGGCATCCCGATCCGTACGCCGTGTGGATCAGCGAAATCATGCTCCAGCAAACGCAGGTCGACACCGCACGCCCCTACTTCGCGCGCTTCATCTCGCGCTTTCCCGACGTCGCCGCGCTTGCCGCCGCGCCCGTCGCCGACCTCCTCAAGGCGTGGGAAGGTCTCGGCTATTACACCCGCGCGCACAACCTCCAAAAGGCCGCGAAAATCCTCGCGGCCGAACACAATGGCGCCCTGCCGCAAACGCCCGACGCGCTCGCGCAGCTTCCCGGCATCGGACCGTACACTTCCGCCGCGATCGCCTCCATTTGCTTCAACGTTCCCGCGCCCGTGGTCGACGGCAACGTCATCCGCGTCTTCGCGCGCTGCCTCGCGTGGCCCGACAATTTCAAGACGCCGGTTGCCGCAAAAAAGCTTCGCGACTGGCTCGCGCCGCACATCCGCGCCGTTGCCTCGCCCGGCGATTTCAATCAGGCGATCATGGAGCTTGGCGCGCTCGTTTGCACGCCGAAAAATCCGGCCTGCGACGAATGTCCGCTTGCCGCCTTTTGCATCGCGCGCCGCGACGAAACGCAACTCGACTTTCCCGTCAAACCGCCCGCGAAAAAACTTCCGCACCGCCATCTTGTCGGCCTCCATCTCTCCGACGCAAAAGGGCGCGTCCTCTTCGTGCAGCGCGTGGATGAAAAATTTCTTCCCGGCCTTTGGGAACTGCCCAACGACGAAACGCCAAAGGCGCCAACGCCCGCCGACGCGCGCCGCCTGCTGTTGCGCGTGGCAGGACTCGAAGCCGCGCCACGCCGCGGTCCGGTCGTCACGCAAGTCTTCTCGCACTTCCAGCAAACCCTTTCCGTCTTCATTCTCCGCCATGCGACGGGCGCGAAAAAAATTCCGCCGCACGCCGCCTGGATTTCCGACCCCGCAACCATCCCGCTAACCCGGACCGCGCGACGCGTGCTGTCCGACATGCACAACCCGCAATAGGAGTTCACCATGCGCATCCTCGTCCCGCTTGCCGAAGGCTTCGAAGAAATGGAAGCCGTCATCACCATCGACATGCTCCGCCGCTGCGGCGCGGACGTCGTGACCGCCGCCATCGGCCCGACGCGCGAAACCAAAGGCTCGCGAAAAATTCCCGTTGTCGCGGACGCGTTGTGGCAGGACTGCACCTCTGCCACGTGGGACGCGCTCGTGATTCCCGGCGGCCAGCCCGGCGTGAACAATTTGCGCGCCGACACGCGCGTGGCAACGCTTGCAAAAACGCTTCACAGCCAAGGCAAACTCGTTGCCGCGATTTGCGCCGCGCCGCTCGTGTTGCACGATGCGGGCTTGCTCAAGGACCGCCGCTTCACCTGCTATCCGTCGTGCGAAACGGAAATCATTGGCGCCACGTACACCGCCGCGCGTACGGTCGAAGACGGCAATCTCATCACCGGTTGCGGACCCGGCGCGACCTTCGAATTTGCGTTGCGCGTCGCCGCCACACTCATGGGCGCGGACATTGCGCAACGCGCGGGACAAGCGGCATGTGTGAAGCAGGACTAACCTTTGACGCCGCGCTTTTCGACGCGCACATCCGCCGCGTCGGACTC
The DNA here is from genome assembly GCA_031550185.1 of Kiritimatiellia bacterium. Lineage (GTDB taxonomy): Bacteria > Verrucomicrobiota > Kiritimatiellia > RFP12 > JAVBOU01 > JAVBOU01. The sequence goes on from JAVBOU010000127.1 coordinate 2,391, forward strand.
GCGATTTCCGGCGGCGCCGACTCCGTGGCGCTCGCGCATCTCGTGACACCGTGGTGTCGCGAACGAAACATCGACGTCCGCATTCTGCACGTTAATCACGGCTGGCGCGGCGACGCGTCGGACGCGGACGAAGCGTTTGTTGTCGCGCTCGCGTGTCAGCTCAACGTGCCGTGCCACGTGACGCATTTGCGCAAGAGCGACAGCCCCGGCGTCTCCGCTGAAATGGCCGCGCGCGACGCGCGTCAAACCTTTTTCAGCGAGTCGTGCGCGCTGCATCAGCTCGACGCCATTGTCACCGGGCATCAGGCCGATGATGTTGCGGAAACATTGCTTTTGCGTCTCTTGCGCGGCGCTGGCGCAACCGGCCTCAGCGGATTGCGTCCGCGTAGCGTTTTGCACGGCGTCACCTTTCTTCGTCCGCTACTCGCGCACTCGCACGACGCCTTGTGCGCGTGGCTTCGCGACCGAAATTTCGCGTGGCACGAGGACGCCACGAACGCCGACGAAACCATCCCGCGCAACCTTATTCGCCAGCGCGTTCTGCCGTGGCTCTCCGACACGCTTTGCCACGACGTCAACAAGGCGCTTCAGCGCTCCGCCGAAATCCTCCGCGAGGAGGACGCCTGCCTCGACGCGCAAACGCAAAACATTTTGCGCGAACCCTTGCGCGTGGCAGAGCTCCTGCCTCTGCCACGCGCGTTGCAACGCCGCGTTGTGCGCACGATGCTCCTCGACAAAGCCGGCGCCGATGCCGCGGGCTTCGACGTCGTCGAGCATGTCCTTTCCGCGCTCGCAACACCGCGCTGGCGGTTCAGCGTCAGCGGCGGCGAGATCGTTTGCGACAACGGAACGCTGGCCTTTCGCCGCAACCACGACGCGCCAGGCGAATGCGTTCTGCGTGTGCCGGATGACGACACGATCAGCGAAGGATCGTGGGGTGACCTCCGCGTCCAGCTCCGTCGCGCGCCCGGTATTGTGCGCGAATGCGGTCGCATCGGTGAGCTCCCCGCGCACGCCTCGCTCTCCGCCGCCGCGTTGCGCGGACATGATGTGACCGTGCGCGCGTGGCGCGACGGCGACCGCATTCAACCGCTCGGCATGGCCGGTCGCCGCAAACTGCAGGACGTCTTGACCGACGCCAAAATTCCCGTCTGGCGAAAGCGCAACATTCCGGTTTTCTGTTGCCGCGGCGAGCTCATCTGGATTCCCGGCTACCGTCCCGCCGCCGCCTTTGCCGTTACCGACGCGCAGGATGCGATCCGTGTTTCCTGCGCACATGCGTAACGCGGATTCGGCAAGTTTTTCATTGTCTTTTTCCACACACATGGTACGCTATTGCCTTTTCCAACCTTGGAGCTCCACCATGATCAACGTCACCATCTGGAACGAATTTCGCCACGAGAAACAAAGCGAGGCGATCAAAAAAATCTACCCCGAGGGCATGCACAAGGCCATCGGCAAGGGCATCCAGGCCGCGGATCTGAACATCCGCTACGCCACCCTCGACGACCCCGAGCACGGCCTCACGCAAGAGGTGGTCGACTCGACCGACGTCATGTTCTGGTGGGGTCACGTCGCGCACCACGAAGTCTCCGACGCCATCGTCGAGCGCGTCCACAAGCGCGTGCTTGAGGGCATGGGTCTGATCGTCCTGCACTCCGGCCACTTCTCCAAAATTTTCCGCAAGCTCATGGGCACCAACTGCTCCCTCGAATGGCGCGAAGCCTCCGAGAAAGAGCGCATCTGGACGATCGAACCCTCTCACCCGATCGCCGCCGGTTTGCCCGCCCACTTCGAGCTCGCCCACACCGAAATGTACGGCGAACGTTTCGATGTCCCGCAGGATGGCGAGATCGTCTTCATCACCTGGTATGAAGGCGGCAACGTCTTCCGCAGCGGCCTGGCCTACAAGCGCGGCCACGGCAAAGTCTTCTACTTCGCGCCCGGCCACGAGACCTTCCCGATCTTCTACGACAAGAACATCATCAAGGTGCTCAGCAACGCCACCCGCTGGGCCAAGCCCCTCTTTGTCGCCAAGCACGAATGCCCCTGCGTCAAAGAGCTCGAAGAAATCCGCACCAAGCCCGAAGACGGCACCGCCAAGGCCGGTGTCATCCAGTCGGTCTAACGCGCTTCAAAAATTTAAAACCGTTGTGGCGTGGCAGGACTCCTGCCACGCCACAAGCGTTTGGCGCCGTTATTCCGCGATGCAGTGCGCCATGTCCTGGGTTACGGTGAAGGTTCGTTCGCGGCCTTCGAAGAAGGCGTCGATGTCGCCGGACAAACCGTCGAGGGCGCGGTAGAGGGATTCGTAGATGCCGCCGCCACGGTGGGGCGAGAGGTAGGTGTTGGGCAGTGTGCGGAAGGGCGAGTCTTTTTCCAGCGGCTCGTTGTCGAAGACATCGAGCATGGCGATCAAATCGTTTTGCGCGAGGCGCCGGGCAAGGGCGGGCATGTCGATGAGCATGGAGCGGCCGACGTTGACGAGCAGGGCGTTTTTGCGCAGCATTTGGATGTGCGCGGCGGTGATGGTTTTTTCCGCGGCGGGGACGTTGGCGGCGCACAACACGACGATGTCACATTCGCGGCAAATGTCCTCGACACTGGCGCGTTGCGCGTGGGCCGCGGCGAAGACGGATTGCGGCAGGAAGGGGTCGTTGACGAGCAGCTTGACGCGGAAGGGCGCGAGGAGTTCGGCGAGGCGGCGGCCGATCGCGCCGAAGCCAACAATGCCGACAGTCCGGCCGGTGAGCTGGCGTTCGGTCGGGTCGATGTCGGTCGGGAAATGGTTGACCCAAATGCCGGCGTCCTGGCCGAGGCGCATTTTCATGTGGAAGTCGCTGGTCCGGCGGAGGCCGCCGAGGATGAGGGCGAGCGCGAGTTCGGCGACGGCGGGCGACCACGCGTGGCGCGCCTCGGAGAGTGCCACGCCGCGCTTCATGGCGTTCTCGGCGGTGACGCGGCAGGAGTTGATCTGCGCGAGTATTTTCAAATTTTTCGCGAGGTCAAACTCAATGTCGCGGAAGACCGGCCACGCCCACATGAGGATCGCCTCGGCCCAGGGCAAGTCCTTCGCCATTTCGTCCTGCGTGTTGTGCGAGGTGTGGCGCACGTCGTACTTTTGCGCAATGCGGTCGAAGCGGTCTTTGAGGAGTTCGGCCTTGAAAAAGGGCGCGGGGAGGTTGATGAGGAGTTTTGTCACAAGCGGCGTTCCTTGTTATGGTTGTGGCGTGGGAGGAGGGCTGGCACCCCACGGGACGCGAGTATTTTTTTCGCGGGGTAAGGGGCGGCGGGCTTCAGGTAGGTC
>JAVBOU010000230.1:0-5557 GCA_031550185.1 Kiritimatiellia bacterium
CCGCATTCAAAACATCAAAGGTGGGGCGCGACCGCCGGGCGCGCCGGGCATTGGCTGGACGGTTATTTTTTTGCGCTTACATTGCGTATCCCGGCTTGTTCTAACCCCGGCGCGCCCGGCGGTCGTGCCCCACCCATAAAGCGAGCGGTGTTACCCCACCCAAAGTGCGTCACACCCACACCCACGCGTGACGCAAAATGGCGCACTTTTGCAGTCAAAACAGGCGGTACGAACCCTGCTTAATACAGGCCAAAGGAGTTTTACATCATCATGGAAAATTTTACCGTTAAGGCGAGGGAGGCCATTCAGGCCGGACAAGTTTTGGCGTTGCGCCACGGCCACCAGCAGGTCGACTGCGCGCATGTGTTGCTGGCATTGATCGACCAGGAGGAGGGACTCGTGCCGCGCCTGCTCACGCGCCTCGAGGCCAACGCCGCCACGTTGCGCGAACGCGTGCAGGAGGCGCTTGACCGCAAACCCCGCGTGGCCGGCGGCATCGAGCAGGACAAGGTTTACATCACGCAGGAACTCTCGCAAGCGCTCATCAAGGCCGGCGATCACGCGAAGCGTTTGCAGGACGCTTACGTCTCGACCGAACACCTCTTTCTCGCGTTGATCGAGGCGAAGGAAACCGGTGCGATGCTCAAGGCCACGGGCGTCGACACGAAGCGCGTGCTGGAGGCGTTGAAGGACGTGCGCGGTAACCAGCGCGTGACCACCGACACGCCCGAGACGCAATACGAGGCGTTGAAAAAATACGGGCAAAATCTCGTCGAGCTCGCGCGTGCCGGCAAGCTCGAACCCGTGATCGGACGCGACGCGGAAATTCGCCACGTGATCCGCATTCTCTCGCGCAAAACGAAAAACAACCCCGTGCTCATCGGCGAGCCGGGCGTGGGCAAAACCGCCATTGTCGAGGGCCTCGCGCAGCGCATCGTGCGCGGCGACGTGCCAGAGGGTTTGAAGGACAGCACGATCTTTGCGCTCGACCTTACGTCGCTCATGGCCGGCGCGAAATACCGCGGCGAATTTGAGGAACGCCTCAAGGCCGTGCTCACGGAAATCAAGTCCGCCGAGGGCCGCATTCTGCTCTTCATCGACGAGCTGCACACCATCGTCAACGCCGGCCGCACAGAGGGCTCGACCGACGCGGGCAACATGCTCAAGCCCATGCTCGCGCGCGGCGAACTTCACTGCATCGGCGCGACCACGCTCGAGGAAGACCGCCAGCACGTCGAGAAGGACGCCGCCTTCGAGCGCCGCTTCCAACCCGTCATGGTCGAGCCGCCGAACGTCGAGGACACCATCTCCATTTTGCGCGGCCTGCGCGAACGCTTCGAGCGCCACCACAACGTCGCCATTCAGGACGCCGCGCTCGTCGCCGCCGCCACGCTTTCCGACCGCTATGTCGCCGACCGCTTTCTTCCCGACAAGGCCATCGACCTGCTCGACGAAGCCTGCGCCTCCATCCGCACCGAGATGGACTCCATGCCCGCTGAGCTCGACGAAATCACCCGCAAGATCACGCGCATGGAGATTGAGGAAGTCGCGCTGAAAAAGGAAAAGGACGAACCCTCAAAAAACCGCCTCGCCGAACTCCAACGCGAGCTTGCCGAGCTCCGCTCCAAGGGCGACGCCATGAAGGCCCAGTGGCTCAACGAAAAGGCCACGCTCGATAAAATCAAATCCATCCGCGCCGAACTCGAAACCACGCGCCAACAGTACGACGAGGCGGTCCGGCGTTACGACCACGAGAAGGCCGCCGAACTCCAGTACGGCAAAATTCCCGCGCTCGAAAAGGATCTCCACGACGCCCAGGGCAAGCTTCGAGCCGGCGACGAATCTCTGCTTCGCGAATCCGTCTCCGAGGAAGAAATCGCCGAGGTTGTTTCCCGTTGGACGCGCATCCCCGTCACCCGACTCATGTGCGGCGAACGCGAAAAGCTTCTCCAGCTCGCCGACCACATCAAGACCCGCGTCATCGGCCAGGATGCGGCGGTCGAGATCGTCGCCGACGCGGTGCTTCGCGCGCGCGCCGGCATCAAGAACCGCCTCCGCCCTGTTGGTGCCTTTCTCTTCCTCGGCCCAACCGGCGTCGGCAAAACCGAACTCGCCCGCACGCTCGCCGCCGAGCTCTTCGACGACGAGGCCAACCTCGTTCGCATCGACATGTCCGAATACATGGAGAAGCACACCGTCTCCCGCCTCATCGGCGCGCCGCCCGGATACGTCGGCTTCGAGGAAGGCGGCCAGCTCACTGAGGCTGTGCGCCGCAAACCTTACAGCGTCGTCCTGCTCGACGAAATCGAAAAGGCCCACACCGATGTTTTCAACGTCCTGCTCCAGGTTCTCGACGAAGGCCGCCTCACCGATGGTCACGGTCGCACCGTCAGCTTCCGCAACACCCTCATCATCATGACCAGCAACCTTGGCGCGCATCTTCTCACCGACGCCATCGCGCAGGACAACACCATCTCCGGCGTCACCCGCAACAAGGTCATGGAGTTGCTCAAGCAGGAATTTCGCCCCGAATTTCTCAACCGCCTTGACGAAATCGCCTTCTTCAAACCCCTCGGTCAGAAGGAGATCGAATCCGTTGTTCGCATTCAGCTCGACGACTTGCGCGACCGCCTGCGCGACCAAAATCTTGCGCTCGACATCGACGACGCAGCGGTGGCCTGGCTGGCCAAAACCGGCTTTGATCCTGTCTACGGCGCCCGCCCCGTCAAACGCGTCATCCAGCGCGAACTCGAAACCCCGCTTGCCCGCAAAATCATCGCCAGTCAGGTCGATCCCGCGCATCCCATCCGCGTCAGCGCGAACTCCTCCGGTCTGTTAATCCAATAAAGCTCAAACGTCAAAAGTCTCTCGTGGCACAGCATGACCTCTGCCACGAGAGACTTTTGACGTTTAAGTGCGGTTATTTTGTAACTCGCTTGACGAACGCCTCAATGCGGTTCATGGCTTCTTTGAGCTCTTCCATGCTGGTGGCGTAGCAGGCGCGGAAAAAGCCTTCGCCGCATGCGCCAAAGGCGTTGCCAGGCACGCAGGCCACAGCCTCTTCGTTCAGCAGGCGGATGCAAAAATCCATGGAGGTGAGGCCTGTGCGTTTGATCGACGGGAAGACGTAAAACGCGCCTAGCGGCGTAACGCAGTCGAGCCCCATGTCGTTGAAACGGGCGACAACAAAATTGCGGCGCAACGCGTAGGACTGGCGCATCTCCTCAATGTCGGCGAGGGAGTTGCGCATGGCCTCGACGCCGGCGGCCTGGCTGATCGAAGAGGCGCACATCATCGAGTACTGATGAATTTTCATCATGGCGTCGATGATCGGCGCGGGCGCGCAGGCGCAACCGAGACGGAAGCCGGTCATGCTCCAGGCCTTGGAAAATCCATTGAGGAAAATGGTGCGCTCCTTCATGCCGGGAATGGCGATGATGGAGGTGCGCGGAATGTCATACGTGAGCTCGGAATAAACTTCGTCGGTGATGACAAGAAGGTCGTGCTTCATCGCGAAGTCGGCGAGCATGCGCGTGTCGTCGGGCGTGAGCGCGGCGCCGGTGGGGTTGTTGGGAAAGTTGATGAGCAGCGCGCGGGTGCGCGGGGTGACCTTGGCCTCAAGATCCTCAATGCGCAGGCGGAAATTGTCCTCCATGCGGGTCACGACCGGAACCGGCACGGCGTGCATCATGCGGATGACCGGCGCGTAGGCGACGAAGCAAGGCTCGTGATACAGCACCTCATCGCCAGGCGACAGGACGGCGCGCAACGCGGTGTCGAGCCCTTCGCTGACGCCGACGGTGACAAGCGTCTCGGTCTTCCAATCGTACGCGCAACCGAAACGGTCGAGCGTGTAATCGGCGATGGCCTTGCGCAGCGCGATCGTGCCGAGGTTGGCGGTGTAGCGCGTGTGGCCGCGTTCGATCGCCTCGATGGCGCGCTCGCGGATGTGCCACGGCGTTTGAAAATCGGGTTCGCCGATGCCGAGGCTGATGACGTCGTCGCGCTCCGCAACGATGTTGAAAAAGTCGCGGATGCCGGACTTCGGCAATTCGGCGATGTGCGGGGCGATGAAATTACGGGGAGACTTGGAGGCGCTCATCGTGTTCTTCCTTTTCCATCAAGACGCCGTGGCGTTTGTAGGTTTTGAGCATGAAATGGGTGGCCGTGGAGCGCACGCCATCAAGCGGCGCGAGCCGGGCGCTGACGAAATTGGCGACTTCCTGCAGCGAGCTGCCCTTGACGAAAAGCAGCAGGTCGAATCCGCCGGACATGAGGTAAAGCGCCTCGACTTCGGGGAAGCGCGCGATGCGCTGCGAAATGCGATCGAAACCGCCCTCGCGTTCGGGGCGGACCTTGAGCTCGATGACGGCGTTGACCTCGTTCGCGTTCGCCACGCGGTCCTCGTTGATCAACGCCTGAAACGCGCGGATGATGCCGTTTTTTTGGTAATCGGAAATCTGTTCGCGCACCGCCGCGGCGGTGGTGTTGAGTTGTTGGGCGAGGACCTCGTCGGACTCGCGCGCGTTTTCTTTCAGCAGTTTCAGGAGGGGATCCATGGTGCGTCTCCAAGGGGATGTGGGAAAGGAAAGATTGTTGCGTGGTTGGGGGCGTTTCGTCAAGCCCTGAAATGGAACGCGTAAAAAAAAACACAAGGTGGGGCGCGACCGCCGGGCGCGCCCCACCCTGAGAGGCATAGTAGATCCTAACCATTTCGCCCGACACCAGCCGCACCTATTACGTGTATGAACGCGGCACGTTGAACAACAAAACCTTTACGCCCTCCGCCAACGGATCGCATCTTCGCACCACCACGTTGCGCACCACCACCGCCGTCAGCCCCACTTCCACGCCGCAAGGCGTCCCTTGGCGCAGTACCGCCAGCGTCTCCATCTCCGACCTGACATGGAGCCACACCCTGTTCTCCGAATCCCGTATCCTGACCGCCGCCTCTCTTACTCCCGTCAACAACCACGAACCCATCAACCAGGTTCGCTATGTCTATGATGCGGCGCGCCACCATACCGCGACCCTCTACGATGATGGCACAAGCGAAGTCAACACCTACGACTGTTGCCGCATCACCAGCATGACCGACCGTAACGGTATCACCACACATTACAATTACGATGCCCAAGGCAACCAAGACTTTGTCATGGTCGATGGCGAGGACGGCTACGCACAGGTCACGTAATATGACTACGACGGTTTAAGCCGTCTGATTCGCACGCGCCGTTCCATTTATCACAACGGCGTTTTGATGTCAGAATACGGGGTCATAACCAATCGCATGAATTATCCATATGGAACGGAGCATTATGTCGACGAAACGGATGAACATGGCATAACTACGACATCATCCACTCACTTGTTAAATGATAAAGTTCAAGACTAGTTTAGAGTGGAAATCTTCAATAACACGTGGTAAAACACAGGTGATTTCCATGAAAAACAAGTATCTCAAACATTCTCACATTTCGGAGGTTCATTTCAGAGCCCTCACCAAGCAGTTTGCGCTCGACCTCAACGCCGTGCAAATCGCCGTCCTGACAGGTCT
>JAVBOU010000191.1:0-7308 GCA_031550185.1 Kiritimatiellia bacterium
TACAAATACAGGTCGCAAGCGCGTTGAACCTTGCGGTTCTTGCGGCCGGGAATCACCACCAGCATCCCCGTGTCAGCCGCGTATTGGACAATCGCATCCGTGTCGTACCCGCGATCCCCGACCAACGCCGCCGCGTCCAGCCCGTCGATCAGCGGCTCAGCCAGGGTGCAATCCGCAACGGGACCCGCTGTAACAAGGACTCGGAGCGGAAGACCAAACGCATCCACGGCCAGATGTACCTTGGTGTTGAGCCCCCATTTGTGAGCCCCATGTCCTCGTTTGCGCCGCGCGCGCCGGCCGCGTGGGAATGGACCTTCACATGGCTTACGTCGATCATCAGCCACTCCATGTCCGGCTCATCGATGAGCACTTCAAAAAGTTTTTCCCAGAGCCCCTTGTCGCGCCAGCGGATAAAGCGCCGGTGGGTGTTGCTCCAGCCCCCGTCATCGGACGGCAGGTCACGCCACGGCGCGCCGGTGCGGACGACCCACAGCACCGCGTTGACGAACCTGGCGGTTGTTTTTCGCCACGCCTCCCCAGACACCTTTTCGTCCTGGCAAGTGGTTTTCAATCTTTTGCCAGTGCGCGTCGGACAGGTCATGGCGTCAGTGTGCGGGGGAGGTGTCGTTCATGCATGAAAGTATGCCTGAATCATGAAAACAAGGAAAGATAAATCTCGTGACTACAATGTCTAGGGGCAAAACTAAAAGCTTAGTCGCTCTCTGTTGACATAGCCTGTATGGAATGCAACGGTTCATCGCCGGCCTTTACGTCATGCTCTACGCCGGTCTTCGCTTCGCCATCGAAACCCTCCGCGGCGACCAACGCGCCACCACCTTCCTCGCCCTCTCCATTGGTCAAACCATCGCCGTCGGCACCTTCCTCCTCGGCGCCCTGGTCGTCACCTTCGTTCTGTGGCGTGGCAAAGGTCGAGCTCTACCACGAGCGTAATCGTCGTAAAGCCTCCGGGAGATGGCAGGCGTTTTCGGCTTGACTTTGTTGTCGTTCTTTTTGCATTGCGCTGATGTTTATGTTACGCTGTTCATGTTCGAGTTGAGTTAGACAGTGTTTGTCAGTTTATAGCATCAACCAAAGAGGACACTCAATGAAGACTCTTTTGCTCTCAGCCGCTGTTGCGGTTTCCACGCTTTTTGCGTTGACAACCCATGCGGCATTGCTTGTCTATGACGGTATTCCGTCGGCAGGCGTTCCCGGAACAGGAACGGCATACAACGCCGCCGAACTGCGAAATGTCAACAATCAGGCGCAAAATCCGACGCATTCCTCCATTGTCGGCGAAACCGGCGGATGGGTCGCCACGGGTTCCGGCGCTGACGCCGGCACGGGCACCATCAAGGTCAACATCTCGACGAACCTTGTTTATCCTGCAGGCGTGAATCTCACGTCGATTGGCGGCTTGGTCGAGATGACGTCGGGCGGCAATCCGCAGGACGCGACGCCGTACCGTGTGATGGGGCGCGCCATTTCCAGTCCGACGACGACGCTTGCGGGAAAGTCGTTTTTCGCAACCGCGCTTTTGGCGTACGATGATCTGGCGCAATTCCCGGCCAATGCGTTTGGTGGCTGGGGGCTTTCGAGGGGGAAGCCGACGTTCGCGTCATATCCGTTAAGCGATGGCGTGTTGATGGGTTTCCGCAAGGACGCGGCGTCGACGTTGACGGGTGTGTCGGCGGTGTTGCGCGTGGCGGGCACGTTTCATGTCATACAGCGCGATGTCGCGCCGGGGAGTCACCACTTTTTTGCGATGCGCTTCCAGTATTCAAATCTCGGTGCGGAAATCGTCAGCGCGGTGTTGCTTGCGGATGGCGCGGAACCGTCGCTTGCCGCTGGCGGCTGGGCGGTGACGGTGACCAACGAGGTGCTCTCGGCGACGCAAAATTTCGGCTGGGTCAGCGTGGGTTATAATTACAATATTGCGAACAAGCATCTCTATGTGGATGAGTGGCGCGTTGGCACGGAATGGCGCGACGTCGCGGGCGAAACGCAGGGGAGCTCCTGCATTTTCAACGCGGGGTCAACCTCGGGTGACCGCGCGAGCGTGAGCGGTAAACTCACCAAAATCGGCGACCCTGCCACAACGGTTCGGGTGTATTATGGACGTGTCGACGGCATGGACGACGCGTCTGCCTGGGAGCATGTTCATGAATTCGCGGAACTGGCCACGGAGGAGGGGCAAGTGTTTTCCGTCGAGCCCGACAATCTCGTTTCATCGTCGGTCTACTTTTTCCGTTTTGCCGCGCGCACGTCGTCGGGTGAAACCTTTGCGCCCTGGAGTGATTCGTTTGCGTATGGCGCCACGCCGTTGACTTTCACGACGCCAAGTGTGCCGGATCTGACGAAAAATACGGTCACGATCAAAACCGAGATGCTGACCGGGTATCCCGCCGCGACCATCACGGCCTGTCTCGACACGGTCGATCACGGGAGCGATTCCCTTCCCAGTGACTGGGCGAAAAAAACGGTCGTGGGCGTTTATGAGTTTACCGGTCTGCCTTCCGCCACGTTCTCCGGCCTGACTGCCAACACGGATTACGTCGCGCGTTTTTACGGCACAAATGTGAACGGCGACGCATGGAGTGAAGCCGTGGCGTTCACCACGCTCACGCCCACGCTTTCGGCCACCGACCGTTATGTGAAAAAGGGCAGGCAGGGCGTTGTCACCGCCGTGTCTGTTCCGGTCGCGCTTGATGTTGCGAGCAGTCGCCCGGTGTCGTTTCGTTACGCCACGTTGCAGGCGACGGAGGCAAACTGTGAAAACGCGGTTTCCGGCGTGCATTATGTGGATGAATCCGCGACGATCGTCATGCCACCTGGCATCATGCAGACGAACATCACCCTACACATCATCGGTAATAATGCCATCGAATTTCCCGGCAAGCGTTTGTATGTCCAATTTGACTCCGTCACCGGCGCCGCAAACACGCCTGGAACGGCTGAAGTCGGCATCCTCTGCGACAACTTGGGCAGCCGGATTTTCTATGACGATTTTGCACGCAAGAACACAACGGGTTGGACCTTGACGCAAGCAGCGAAGTGGAGCGCCTCCAGCGGAATGCTCACCTGGGCGACCGCCGAGGGCGGCGGCACTGCTTTGGCCGGAAAAGAGTCGTGGGCCGAATACGGTCTGCGTGTGATGCACCGTACTACCGGCTCTTGGCAAGGCTGGGCGATTTGCGCGTACGACACCAGCGCGTCGGGTGGCGGAAAGTACCGCTTCTGGATGCAAAACGGCGATTATAACTCGCAGGGGTGGGGCGGGCGTTTGCAAACCAACAACGTATTTGTCGCCGGTATGCCAGGCACCACCGTCATGCCCGGCTCGCGCATCGGCAGCGGATCGGTTTTGCGCCCGATCTCCATGCGCATCAACAAGACGCCGGAAGGGTACAATCGGGTTCGTTGCTGGGCCGGGTTTTACAAGGCCGCAGACTGGATCGACTCCTCCGGCAACTTTACCCACGGTCGTATTGGTCTTGAGGCGGGGTCGTGGACACCTCTTGCGTATGATGACGTGGAGGTTTTCCAGGTACCCAACATCTTCCTTCTCCGTTAACCTTTTGTAATCCGCCATGCGTACATCCTGCATCCTCGGCACCTGTCTAGGTGTTGCCTTGCTTACACCCCTTTTTCCGCTCGCTGCGCAAAATGTCACCGCCACGGACACCGGCATCCGCGTCGCTGTCGGTAAAACCAGTTACACCATCGAATATCCTGTGTTTATGGCGGCCGCAGGCGACACGCCGCAGATGAAGCCGCTCGAAGTCAAACGGGAAAGCGGAAAGGTGTCCTTAAAATACCAGGACGGCGCGGGTGCGACGCTCGAAACCAAGGAGGGCGGTGAAGTGGACATCCGCTTCACCGCTGTTCCCGCCACATGGACGCGCTTCAGGCTGAACACCATGCTCGGGTTCGGGCTTGCGGAAGGCGGCGTCTTTGCCGTGGACGGCGGTGAGGCGAAAAAATTTCCTGCGGCAAAGCCCGCCTCGCCCATCCTTTACCAGGGCGCATCGAAAAGCCTTTCGCTCACCTCAGGCGACGGCGCCACCGTGACATTCGAGTATCCCGCCTATGCCTATGTGCAGTTGCAGGACAACCGCGAATGGGGTTGGAAAATGCTCCAGCTCCACGCGACCGCCCCCTACAACAAAGATTGGAAGTCTTATCGCTTAAAACTCACCGCCGGCACCGACGCCGCTGTTGCCGCCTCCGCACCGCAAAAACGCGTCGACCTCCTCGGGCAAAACAATACCGCTGATTGGCCGCAAAAAGTCAAGTCCATCGACGAGCTCAAGGCTGATGTTGCGACAGAAGGCGCGTATTACGCTTCTCTTGTCCCCGCTGACCGCGCCGCGCTCAACCCTTACGGCGGCCTTGCTGGAAGCGGTGAAAAATTAGGGCTCACGAAAACAGGCTTCTTTCATGTTGAAAAACTTCAAGCGCCCCCGCTGACCGGGAAATGGGTGCTGGTCGACCCCAGCGGCGACCTCTATTTTCATCTTGGCGTTTGCTCCTTCCAACCCTACCAGTCCGCCACAAAGGTTGAGGGTCGGGAAGAGATTTACGAATGGCTGCCTCCGCGCGCGGGTGAATACGCCAGCGCATGGGGCGACAAGCACATCTCACAATACTCAGGCGATCTCTTTAATTTCCACTTGGCCAATCAGATCCGCAAGTACGGCGAACCCTACGACGCCACGGCATGGGCCTCCCGCTTCATCGACCGCGTTCGCGCCATCGGCTTCAACGCCGCCGGTGCATTCGGCGCGCCCAACCAAGCCGCCCGCGAGTCCAAACACTTCCCCTACACCGGCAACCTGCCGCTCTCCAAATGGAGCAACGGAATCAAAGAGCTCGACCGCGACCTGATGGATCCCTTCGATAAAAGCAACCAGGCCAGCATCGCGAAAAACTTCCAGTCACTCACCAACAACGCCGACAACAAACTCCTCATCGGTTACTTCGTCAACAACGAACCACTCTACGAAAACCTCCCCGCCAAAATCCCCACCCTCGACGCGTCGTGGGCCTGCAAAGTCGAGCTCGTCGAGATGCTCGAAAAAAAATACAAAACCATCACCGCCTTCCGCGAGGCGTGGGGCGTGACCGACGCGGAATCCTTCGAGCAGCTCAAAGACAAAGGGCTTCCTGTCAAAACCCGCCAGGCCTCGCACGACATGGCTGACTACATGCAGCACTTCCATGAGACCTTTCTCGCACTCGTCTGCGACACCGCCCGCAAGTACGATCCCAACCACATGATCATCGGCACGCGCCTGCAGCACGGCACATTCAACAACGAGCAGTACTGCAAGCTCATGGGCCGCTACTTCGACATCATCTCCTTCAACTACTACACCTACGGCTTCGACATGGACTTCCTCAACAAAGTCATGCGCTGGGTCGGCGACAAACCCATGATGTTCAGCGAATTTTATTGGGACTCTCCGCCCGATTCCGGCCTCCCCGGCGGCGTCAAAGATGTCGCCTCGCAAAAAGAACGCGGCCTCGCCTACCGCCACTACGTCGAAAACGCGGCCGTCATGCCCTGGCTTGTCGGCGTCCAATGGTACACCCTGCTCGACACCCATTACACCGGCGTCGGCTTCGCCGGCTACGGCGGATGGAACGCCAACGAAGGCCTTTTCGACGTCACCGACCGCCCCTGGAAAGACGCCGTGGAATTGATGGCCCAAACCAATCACAGCATCTACGATGTCCTCCTCCGCAAACGTCCGCCATTCGTTTGGGACGACCCGCGGTTCTCCGCCAAAACCGGCGCCCTCAAAACCGCCAAAGCCTCCAAAACCCTCTCCCCTATTCTCATCGACGGCCGCTCCGACGACTGGCCTGGCGTCCCCGCCGAAACCATTGGCGCCAGCCAACAAGTCGACGGTCGGGCCGGCAACGCCCCCGAGGCCGCCTTCAAAGTCTGCTGGGACGATCAACACCTCTACCTCTTCGCCGATATTTCCGACGTAACGCCCTTGTGCAACACCCTCGCCGGTGACGACATTTGGAACGCCGACGCCGTCGAAATTTTCCTTTCCCCCGAAACTCAGCCTTCCCCCTCGGGCGGACTCCGCTTCACCGACCGCCATCTCGTCTTCGCCGCACGCGAACCCGCCGACGGCATCCTCCTGCGCAACGCGCCCGACGGACAAACTACCGAAGGCGTCAGCTACGCCATCCTTCCGCGTCCAGACGCCAAAGGTTATGCCATCGAAATCGCCATTCCATGGATCGTTCTCAACATGACGCCCGCCATGAACGCCGAGCTCTCCTTTGACCTCGGCATCGACGATGGCGAAACCCCCAGGCGCCGCGAACGTCAGTCCATGTGGAATGGCTCCCGTCAAAACTCCACCTCCTCCGATGCCTGGGGACGTCTGCGTTTGGTTCAGTAGATCAGTTGGGGTATAGCGATATAGTAGTTTGTTCCAAAACTTGAACTTGGAGGGCGAGCGTCCTCGCGAGCCGCACGAAGATGTCCGGTTGATTTGCCGAACGGCCGCATACTCAGTGCTGAAACCATCCTGTGGCGGCTCGCGAGGACTCTCGCCCTCCAATGGAAGCAGGTTTTGGAACAGGTCTAGTGAATTTACACGACATTGGCACAGTCTGCTCTTCGCCCAACGGGGCAGGGCATATCGTCATTTTTGTCGACATTGCGACACGTTTCGTCAACCCCAACGGGGTTCCCTGATGGTGATGGGGCCGCTCACGAGGCAACCCCGTTGGGGATTGTGTTGGAGTGTGTCAATGTTGAGGCAAAACACTATATAGTACTTTTGCATAACATTGGAACACCTCTCGTAAACGTTTTCGTAAAGCACTCCGTATCACGTGTTGTGGCGTGGCGCGACCTCTGCCACGCCACAACGGCGTATTGACAACCTCGGAGAGGTTGAACATCAAAGCCCAGGGTTGCGCGTATTCGCGCTACCCTGGGAATGCAATGAAAATAAATTCCAACCCCGGAGGGGTTGAACAATCTTCTTCCGCTAACAAATTTCCGGCATGTTGTTGGCATGATTCCAATCATTTTGTGCAACCCCTCCGGGGTTGATTTCGGATTATACGCGGACCCAGGGTAACGCGAATACGCGCAACCCTGGGCTTTGATGTTCAACCTCTCCGAGGTTGGAGAGAGGTGTACCAATGTCGAGCAAATCTACTATAACATGGTAATTTGTTAAAAAAGTTGTGGGGGGGGGGGGGGCCGGCGACGCCACCCCCCCACAAAAGGGTGTGAACTCAGGGAGAGGGGGTAGAGGAAAAGAAAGGAGT
>JAVBOU010000101.1:0-9405 GCA_031550185.1 Kiritimatiellia bacterium
CCGCAGGCTTTGCATTTGTAGCGTTGTCGTCCGGCGACGATGCCATTTTTCACTGCCGTTGTTGAACTACATTTTTTGCATTTTGGCATGATTTCTCCTTGGTTTGTGAGGTCAGAGGTGAAGCATAGCACAAATCTATAAAATTGTCACCTATCTCTCCCTCATCGGGCAAATGGTGGACATCAGCATTATCGTTGACGGCAGCACCATCAAGACCGGCACGGTTGTCATCACCGGCAACGTCATTGTTGATCCCGTCGGCAACACCATTGCCGTCGCCGGCAAGGATGGCATCGCCGGTACCGATGACGACCTGAAAGTTACCGGAACCGTGACGATCGACGACAACGGTTACATCCGCGTGCCGGTTGACGGCACGGTGACCGACCGCTACGGCAACACCATCAAGGATGCGGACGGCAACGACGTCATTGTACCTGCCGGTTCCATCGTCACCGCCGATGGCATCATCTTCCTCCCGCCCGCGGGAGGAACGCTTGACATCAATGGCCGCGAAATCACTGTGCCGCAAGGCTCCACGGTTTACGTCTATGATCCGCCCTGCAGGCTGGTTGTGGATCCTGATCCGAGTGCTGATTGGCACTTCCCTGATGGCACGTATGATCCAGACCTCCGGGTATCATTTTTGATGATGGCTCTCTCCTTTATCTCCCTTCTGGCACCGTAGATTTTGGTGATGATTATGGACTTTGCCTTCCTGGTCAGGATGGCAAGCTCTTCACTGACGACGACGTAAACATTTGGGATTACGACTTCAACCCCTACTCCGGTTATGCCATGATGTTGAGTGACAATTGCGTCTTTGACGTGAACTGGTATGAGATCAAGGACGAAGCAGGCCACAATGTCAATATTCCCGCTGGTTCCATCGTGACCTCCACGGGCATCATCTTCGTGCCGCCCGCCGGCGGGACGCTCTCCATTGATCCCGAGGACAAGACCATCACCTTCCCCGAAGGCACCAAGGTCTACGTCTACACGCCGCCCTGCGTGCTTGTCAGCGACTCGGGCTCCGGCCAGTATGACCCCACGCTTCCCGGCCTCGAACTCGACGACGGCACGACTATCCTCATCCCTGCTGATGACGGCGACTATGATGACCTTCCCACAGGCGGCATCTGCGTCGACGGCAATCGCGGCAAGGACACGAACTCCGGCGCCGACTGGTATCATCCCAAGAAGACCATCCAGGCTGCGATCGACGTCGCCACGGCCGGTCAGACGATCTACGTGACGCCCGGCACCTATGACAGCTTTGTCATCGCCGACAACCGCGGCATCAGCATCGTCAGCACCGGTAGTGGTGCGGATGTGACCATCCTCGACGGCAAAGGCCTGACACGCTGCGCCACGCTCGGCACGCCCAACTTGAGTGATGTGGCGGTGGATTCCACCTTTGTTCCCAGCGTCATTGCCAACAAGCTCACCGGATTCACCCTGCGCAATGGTTTCTCCAAGGTGGGCGACGGCCAGATCGGCAACACCGCCACCGTGGCCCTGGGCGCTGGCGCCCTCTGCGGCACGCTGAGCAACTGCACCATCGCAACGTCTCTGCCAAAAACAGTGGCGCCGGCACACTGCATGGCGTTGCGATCGCTTACGCGGATGTGATCCGTTGCATTGTTCGTTCCAACGGCACGGCCGACGCGAACTCCATCGCTTATTATTGCCGCGCGCGCATCGACTTGTTCGAAGACAACACCGCGAACGTTGTCTTCAATCAATGCGTGGACACGTTCTGTACGATCGTGAAGAATACCGCCAATGGCTCCAGTGAATACATCGGCGGCTGGGCGTTCCCCTTCTCCGTTCACTATGGAAACACGAGTGGGACCGAGGACGATGTTACGTTTGTCGGTTACGCGATCGGCGACTACCGTCTGGCTGCAAATTCCCGGTATGGCCTCAACGTGTATACGAAAGCGGCTCTTCCGACTGGCTACAACAATTTTGTGACGGATGCGTCGAGCACCGATCTTCTGGGTCAGCCCCGTATTGTGGCTGGCGCGGTGGATTTGGGTGCCTACGAGACCCCTTTTATATCCTCTTCCCCAACATCACGCTGACACCGACACTGCTGGCGCAGACTGCCGCCCAATATGTCGCCGGTCATTGCGATCTTCAGGACTTGGGCAATGTTGCGATAACTGTAACCGTCAATGGCACATCCTATACCGGGGACTTCTGGTATGGCGACTTCTCGTTGACGAAGCCACTTCCCGCCAGTTTGATTGGCCAAACGGTTCATGTCATTATTCGCGCTGCGGTTGCGCTCATTATCGAAGGCGATGTTCTCATCCTCCCCTCCTCAACGGTTGATCCGGTTGGCAACAGCGTCACACTTGCTGGTCAGGATGGCCTCATGGGTACGGATGACGATCTCAAGATCACCGCCCCTGGCGGCGTGACGTTGACGGTCGATGCCAGCGGTTTCCTCCGCGTGCCGGATGGCGCGATTGTGACCGACAGCAACAACCAGCCGCTCACGGATCTGGATGGCAACGATGTGGTCGTTCCGCCCGGCTCCGTTGTCACCTCCAACGGCCTCATCTTCATTCCTCCGGAAAACGGAAGCATCAGCACCAGTGCCGCGGCGATCAATTTCCCGGCTGGCACAAAGGTGTATGTGAACGATCCGCCTTGCGTTCTCGTGGCGGGAGAAGGCCCCGGAGGTTCGCAGGAACCTGGCGGCACCTTTGATCCCAAGGATCCGCCCGTGAATGACGCCGACGATCCCGTGGTGACCATCACCAGCATCGAGATGCTTCCCGGTGATCTCATCAAAGTCACGGTGTCCGGTTGCACGTCCGACAAGCACAACTACACCGTGCATGGCGGAGCGGCGCTCGACCGCAGCGTCTTCACGGCAGTTGGATGCGACGTCAAGACGCGCGTTCAGGCCACCACTGAAGGCGTCCACACCTTCACCTTCCCGAAGCCGGCCGCTGATGCGTTCTTCTTCCATGCGGTTGCCGAGAAGTTCTAACCCTTCTTAGGACAGCATTTATGAACACCGTGCCCCGGATGCCTCGTGCGTCCGGGGCACGGTGTTTTTGTGGAAAACGCCGGTCGCCCGCAAGAAGATTTTTCTGTGTTTCATACATGCTGTGGCAGCGTTACTGTACTACGATTCTTGCGTTATCGAGGAATTGACTGATGACGGAGGAGGCGCGCAGCACAGCAAGCACCGCTATATCGTATTTTTATGCAACATGAGTACATGTCTGCCTGAAGGTCCGGTACGCTTCGCAAATGGCCTCAAACTTATCTTTGGCAGTCGGAAACCGCGGACGAAAATAGGTTTTCAAACACGACCAGAAGTGTTCGATGGGGTCAAATCCGGCGAGTAGATCGGAGGCCACAACACCTCTACACCGTCGGCGCGGATCAATGCGCCGCGGAGGAGGCGCGATAAAAGCTTGCATTGTCCAGCACCACCACACTGCCCGGAGGAAGTTGTGGCAGGCGCCGATTATACGCTGGTGCGCCGGCGCTCAGAACCGCGGATCAACACGTTCACTTTCTGTTTTTTTCCGCCAGCGTTGACGAAGGCAACAATCCGTATTCGCAAATCGCTGGAATAGGCTTTTATGACGGGTAGTATTACAGACCTGTACTGATTTTATTTAGAAATATTATTTAAATTGCATTAGTCATATTATAAGTTACCATAAATTACAGCACTCCACAATGACCATGACGGGCATACCTCGATATTGATTGACCTGCCCCGTTGCGCACAAAATCGCCTTCCAGAGAAACGCATTTTTCCTTTCCTTTGTTAGGACTTCCATACGAGAAGCAAAGGGCTGTAAGTGTAAGACAGACATTCTTGTCGGTCACTTCTGTCATGCCACAGCGACAGACAAGTACATTAGCCTTGTTGGAATAACTTCTCCCCTTCTCGCTTCACACTCGTGTGGCGTGGCAGAACCTCTGCCACGCCACGAATTGTTTTGATGAAGTTCCCTCACCCTCAAAAAATCCCGCCTACATCTCGATGTCGACTTCCACCGGCCCCTCGTCCGGCTTGGTCACTTCAAGGACATGCGCCGCGTCGACGAAGTTGGGATGCTCGGGATTTTTCACGATCTCCTCCAAAATCGGGTACTTGATTTCATCCTCGCGGTTCATGATGTCGGAAAAAATGATGTCCAAAATGTCCGGGCTGTAACTGGTGTCCAGCAGGATCGGCATCAACGACTGCACCGCGCCGTCGGAGACCAGGATCATCATCGCCTGCATGCCTTCCAGGCGATCCTGCTCGCTCTTCAGCGCGTCAAACGACGTCTTGATCCGCTTGCTTAATTCGG
The DNA here is from genome assembly GCA_031550185.1 of Kiritimatiellia bacterium. Classification (GTDB taxonomy): domain Bacteria; phylum Verrucomicrobiota; class Kiritimatiellia; order RFP12; family JAVBOU01; genus JAVBOU01. Next base: position 4,335 of record JAVBOU010000101.1, read on the forward strand.
TGTCCGCCGTGAAGTCCGCCTCCTGCAGTTTCTCCGTGAGATCCTCCCAATCCTTCACCGCCTGCTCGGCGGGCGTCAGCACCTCGTCACCTTCATCTTCAAACACGCCTTCCGACTCATCGTCCGCCTCGGAAACCGTCAGCTTCCGCGTTTCTTGTGGCAACGCGTCACCCTTTGCCACGGAGGGCGTTTGCGATTGCGAACCGCTGTTGCCGTCGATCGTGAGCGGCTTGTCCGTCGCGCGTAAAATCGAATCGTCAACAGCCTGGGGCGTCGACTTGAACAACACGGAACGGAGCATGAACCAGCCGGCGATCGCAATCACAACGGCCAGCACAAGGGCCGCAATCCAAGTTCCATTTCGTTTCATTCGTCGGTCTCCTTTTCGTCAACGTGTCCCTCGTGCTCCTTCAGCCACTGCTCGACGATCCGCATCGCCGCGGCTTTGTCCTCGCCGTCCATGGCGTCCCCGGGTTGGATGACAAATTCCAGCATGTTGATGATTTCGCGGATGTAATCGGGGTTTTGACTGGCCTTCAGCATCTCATACAACTGCGGCGCGGCCTGATGTTCGGAGATGTCGGGAAAGAGCGAAAGCATCTCGTTCAACGTGTCCTCGTCCAGACGGTCCACGTCCGCGGCGGCCATACCGATCAGCTCCGCCTTGGTCGCGTCGTCGTTTTCCATCTGGCGCATCTCTTCGACCCACGCCTCCGCCGCTTCCCGGGCGACCTCGGGATCGCTGTCGTACATCATGTCGGTCAACGCGACCAAACCCTTAGGCCCGACCCAATTCAGCCCTTCGACCACTTTCGAGCGGATTTCCGGATCTGGATTTTTCATCAGCTTCATTGACTCGGCGAGAATGCGCGTCGCGTCGTCGTCATCCATCGCGCTTTGCCATGGCTCAAGAATCGCCTCGCGTTTGTTGTTCGCGATGTCTTCGGCGGAGAGTTCGGCATTTGTTGTGGGCGCCGTCGCCTGCGTGGTTGCGCGCGTGACGGCGTCAGTGGGTTGCGGGGCGAGCGGCTTGGTCAAAGCAACCGCGGGCGGCTTCACGGGTTGGGGCTGCGTCTTGCCACGCTTCGCCAACGTAAAGTAAGCGAGGGTGACCGCAATCATCAGCAGGATGAAAAGGCCGAGAAACATAAGAAACGAACGTCGCATGAAAAGTGACTCCTTAAAAGAAACGTATTGTAACCATCCGTGTCCGTCAGCACAATCGAAATTCTTGGTGGCGTGGCAGAAGTCATGCCGTGCCACAAGGTGCTTGCGCTGTTTTGAGGCGGTGCTTTATAATGACATGCATTATGCAAACACTTCGCACACGTCATGTTGTTTTGTCCCTTTGTTTTCTCGCTCTTTGCGCTCGCGGCGAAACGCTGACGCCGGTTGGTGTGGTGGCGAGTTCGGAATATACTGGCGCGGGCGATCGTAAAGCCATTCATTTAATTGACGGCTCGGGGCTTGCCGGCGGCGCGCACACCGCGCAGGAGGCGAACGCTACAATGTGGATGGCAAGCAACGCGAGCGGACAATCGGTGCGGTTTAATTTCGGCGGCGTGTATCCGGTCGCAACGGTCAAAATTTGGAACTTCAACTGGGCGCTGATTTCGAACGGCAATTCGTGCCTTTTGCGCGGCGTGAAGAGTTACGATCTGTTGGTCTCCACGCAGGTGGCGGATCCCGGCACGGCGTTTGGCGACGCGGCGAAGTGGACGGTAGTTGCCGCGGGATTGACGTTGCCAAGGGCAAGCGGATTGGATTCGTACGCGGGCGAGGAACCGGTGAATCTGGGCGGTGTTGACGCGCACTGGCTGGCGATTCGCATCAACAACACGCAGGGCGACCTAAACTACGTCGGCTTGAGCGAGGTGCGCTTCACGACGTCGCAACAGCTTGCGCTAACCTCCGCGGAAATGCCGGAGGGCGCGGCGGGGACGACGAACAACATGGCGTTTGCGCTAAGCGTCGCGAAGCCGACCGTCGCGGCGATTTCGGTCGATTACGCAACAGCAGATGCGACGGCTGTCGCGGGCGTGGATTACATTGCGAGATCGGGCGTGGCGACGATCGCGGCGGGCGCGATGTCGACGGTGATTGAGGTGTCGGTGATCGGCAACGACCTGGGCGAGGCGGACAAGACATTTGAGTTGCGCCTGCTGGAAGTGGTGACGCAAAACGCGCAGTTGCCGGACGCGCCGGCGGTTGGGACGATCTTGAACGATGACGACATCGCGCCGCGCATCGAACTCGCGCGAGTGCTTCCCATTTCGCGGGACGGCGCGCGGGCGCGGGCGATCATCACCGCGGCGTATCCGTTGCCGGAGTCCATCACGTTTGTGCTGGACACAACGGACCGCGGCGACAACGTGGAGGCATGGGCGCAACGCCAAACCATTGCCGCGCCGGCGACGCATGAATGGCTGGAAACCAATTTCACAGGGCTTGTTGCGGGCGAAACGTACACGCTTCGCGCGATGGCGTCCAACGCGTGTGGCACAGCCTGGGCATTGCCACAGACGTTTGTGTTTTTGCCTTTCGAGGCGTTGCTGGAGGCCGAGGCGTTCGAGACATCGGGAGGATGGGCGCTGGACACGCAATTCTTTTCCACCATGGGCTCGTCCTATCTGCTCGCGCATGGAATGGGCACGCCGGTGGAGGACGCGGTGACCACGCTGCGGCTGGCGCACGTTCCGCTGGAGTGCCGTGTGTGGGTGCGCACGCGCGACTGGATTCCCAATCATACCGAGGCGCCGGGACTATTTGAGGTGCTGGTCGATGACGTCGCGCTGCCGAAAATTTTGGGCGTGGAGCCGCCCAACTGGGGATGGGTCGATGGCGGTGTGATGACGTTGACGAACGTGAACACGCGCATTGCGTTGCACGATCTGACGGGTTATGAGGGACGTTGCGATGCGTTGTTTTTGACGGCCAACCTCGACGCGCCGGCGCCGCCGAATGACTTGGACGCGCTGAACGCGTGGCGTCGCGCGCAACTTGGAATCGAGCCGGAGACGCTGCCCGCGTTTGACACGGTGGTCGTGGGCGGCGGGCTGGCCGGTTGCGCGGCAGCGCTGGCCGCGGCGCGTTCGGGCGCGACGGTGGCGCTGGTGCAGGACCGTCCGGTGTTGGGCGGCAACGCGAGCGGCGAAATCCGCGTGCGGCCCGAAGGCGTGATTCCCGGCAACAACGTCGGCACGATCGTGAACGCAATCGGCGGCAATGGTTTTTCAAACAGCGAACCCGGTGCGGCGTTGTACGACGTGAAGCGTTTCAACACGCTTTCCGCAGAGCCGAATGTGACGCTCTTTTTGAATTACCGCGCGATCGGCGTGGCGACCAACGCCAACGCCATTCAATCGGTGACGATTCAGCACACGCAAACCAACCAGGAAAAAATTCTTTGCGGCACGACGTACATCGACTGCACGGGTGACGCGTGGCTCGGCTTTTGGGCGGGCGCGCAATGCCGTATGGGACGCGAGGCGAAAAGCGAGCACAACGAGTCATACGCGCCGGCAACCGCCGACAGCGTAACGCTTGGCACGTCGCTCATGTGGCGCACCACGACCTCTGCCACGCTGGTGACGTTGCCGCCGCTTGCCTGGGCCACCGCGGTCGCGGGCGGCACTGCCGAAACGAGCGGAAACTGGAACTGGGAAACGGGTTTTGACAAGGACACCATCTACGACGCCGAGGCGATCCGCGACCACATGTTCCGCGCAATCTACGGCTCGTTTTGGAACGCGAAACAAAACGCGAAAAACGCGAATCTTTCCCTGGCATGGATCGGTTACGTCGGCGGCAAACGCGAGTCGCGCCGCCTCATCGGCGATCACATCATCACGCAGAATGACATCGTGAACACCACCTACTTTCATGACGCCGTGGCGAAGGTGTCGTGGCCCATCGACCTGCATTACGCCAACGGCTCCTTCCGTTCCACCGCGCAGCAATTCAGCGTCGCGCAATGGTGGATTCCCTTCCGCTCGCTCTACTCCGTCAACATCTCCAACCTCATGATGGCCGGCCGCAATCTCTCCGCCACGCACGTCGGCCTCGGCTCGCCGCGCGTCATGCACACCACCGCGCAAATGGGCGCCGCATGCGGATTCGCCGCGTCACTCTGCGCGCAATACGCCGCCACGCCGCGCGACATTTACACCGCGCATCTCGACGAACTGCAGGCGCTGATCGGCGCGACGCAACTCCCGCCCGTGCCGGTTGCGCCGCCTGCCGCGCCGCCGCAAATCATCCTCGACAACACCAGCGCGGTCTGCACCGGTTCGTGGCCAGCCTCCACCTATGACGCCGATTATTACGGCACCAATTACCAGCACGACGACAACAAGGACAAGGGCGCCAAATCCGCGCGCTACCAGACGCTTCTTCCGCGCGCCGGTCATTGGACCGTCTTTGGTTACTGGCCGAAATCCGACACGCGTTCGTCCTATGTGCCCGCCGACATTACACATGCCGGCGGCAGCGATACGGTCAAGTTCAGCCAGCGTTCCACCGGCGGCGCGTGGCGCGAGTTGGGCACTTACGTGTTCACCACCAACGCCCCGGCAAGCATTCTCCTGCGCACCACCGACGCGACCGACGGCCATGTCATTGCCGACGCCTTTGGCTTCACGCAAAACTACGATTCCACAGGCAACGGATTACCCGACTGGTGGCAGACCCTTCACGGTTACACGCCCGGCGAAATGAGTCCGCTGGCGGACGACGATGGCGACGGCATGTCCAACATCGCCGAATACATTGCCGGCACCGATCCCGCGGATCCGGATTCGCGCTTTGTCATTCACGACTTTCTGAACAGCTTCGCGCCGTCGGCCTTCACATTCACCTGGGCGAGCGAAGCGGGCCGGCGTTACACCATCCTCGCCACCGGTGATCTGCGCGAACCCTTTGTTCCGCTCTTCACCGGCATTGCCGCGACACCGCCGGAAAACCCCACCTACATCCCCAGTGACGCCACGTCCCAACTAGTCACTTTGTGCGCCGAGCTGGACTAACGTCTTGGGGCGTGGCAGACCCTGTGCCTCGCCACGAAAAGCTTTTA
>JAVBOU010000126.1:0-10398 GCA_031550185.1 Kiritimatiellia bacterium
CCTCCTCCACACCGCCAAACAAAACCCCGGCCGCTACCAAATCAAAAACCCCCCCCGGGGCGTGGCAGAGGTTCTGCCACGCCACGGAAAGCTTTTGGGGTTTATTCGGCGGTGTATTTGAAGGTGACGGTTTGGACGCCCTGGGCTTCTTTGAGCTGGACGGAGAGGCCGGCTTTTTTTGACCAGTCGATGGTGGTGGTTTTGTCGGCGGTTTCGACGAGGGTTCGTTGTGCGGGCAGGCCGAGGGATTTTTCAAGGTGGTTCAAAAGGTCGGCGAGCAGGAGGGGACGCGTGAAGGTGAGGGTGATGCGGGACATGGCGTTGTTGGCAAAGACGACGTCGATGTCGGCGGCGGAGTTGGGGAGGAGCTCGGCGTTGAAGAGGGTGAGGGTTTTGTCGGGCTTGGCGGAGTTGTCCTCGGGGGAAATGGAGGTGATCAGCAGTGCGCCGTCACGGAGGATTTGGTGGGCGGCGAAATAGGGGTCGCTCCAACTCAAGCCGGGCAGGGGATTGTACGTCTGATTGGCGGCGGCGTGCGTGGTGGCGGCGGGACGTTGGGTGGCGCCAGGTGCGGCGGATTGCAACGCAGACTGAAGTGTGGTGGCGGGCTGCGGGTGAAGGGCGCCGCTGGAGGTGATGTTGAGGAGGGTGAGCCAGGGAAGCGTGAGGTCTTGGGGGGCGTTGCGTTGATAGGTGTTGGAGGCGGGGAGTTTTTGCGCGCTGGTTTTGCGGAAGGCGAAGTCGTAGGTGGTCGCGTTGCCGGTCCAGGTTTTGGGCCAGAGAAGTTGGACGTTGACGGGTGTGTAGAGAATGGGCGCGCGGCCGATGGCGGTGATGTGTTTGGCTTGGAGGTCGGGCGCGGTGTGCATGCCGTTGGGGCGGAGGATGTCGTGGGTGTCCATGCCGAAGCCGGTGTTTTGGGCGTTGTCGAGTGCGGTGAAGTACGCGGGGGATTTTGTGGTGAGGAGCGGCGCGGTGTCGGAGGAGGCGAGGGCGAGGGAGATGAAGTCGCCTGAGGTGGTGTTGACGGTGATGCCGTCTTTGAACTGGTAGTAACCGGCGGGTTTGCCGATGTAGGCTTTGACGCCGGGAGCGTCGATGAGGAGGCGGGAGTTGGGCCAGTCCCAGAGGATGTGTTCGCCGGAGGCGACGGCGGTGGTGAGGCGCTGCTTGAGGAGCTCGGGGTCGGCGCCGGTGATGATGGTGTGTCCGGGAAGGTCGGGCCGGAAGACGAACGCGGCACCGTGTTCGAACGCGGCGCGGGCGGTGTTGATGCCGTTGAAGTTTTCGTAGGCGTAGAGGCTGTCGCGGGGAATGGTGTAGAGGACGGGATTTTTTGCGGGCGGGAGGAGTTGGTCGACGAAGATGCGGCCGGCGAGGGAGATGGCGGATTGGAGGAGCGGGTCGGTTTCAAATTCGACGGCGGTCCAATAGAAGTTGGGCGTCATGTATTTGAGGGGCGCGGCGAGGTATTGCTCGTCGGGTACGTCGGGCGAGGAGGTGATGCCGGAGAAGAAGTGCCAGAAGACGGCGTCCCAGTTTTGATGGGAGGCGAAGGCGGCGATGCGGAAGGGCGCCTCGGTGCGGTAGGGATTGGGGCGGCCGACGTTGGTCTCGTAGATGACGGTGGGCTTGCCGCTGACGGTGAGCGAGTCCATGTTGTACATGGCGGGCGGCCCGGAGAGCGCGGAGGTGAGTGTCCAGAAGTACATGCCGAAGTTGGCGACATCGCCTGCGGCAATGGTGTGGAGCCACTGGAGGCCGGGTCGGAACTGGGTGTCGTAACTGAAGGGCACGACGCGGGCGGCGGGGCCCTGGCTGCGCGCGAAGGTTTCGAGCTCCTTGTAGAGCGCGATGACGGCCTCGCAGTTGAATTGGATGAAGTCGGCGGCGCGCGCGGCGGGGAATTTGTCGCGGCGGGTGAGAATGGGATCGAGCGCAACGGCGCCGTAGGTTTCGCCGGGCGGAAGTTTGCCCCACGCGGCGACAAGGTCACGTTCGGCGGGATACTTTTTGCGGAGCCAGTTGTTCCATTGCGTCTGGTACTTTTTGCGGAAGTAATCGGGCCAGTCGTCAAAGCCTTTTTCGAGCATGCGCATGATGTGGGACTGCTCGTTGTTGAGCTCGAAGAGCGCAATGCACTCCTCTTCGCCGTAGGTCTTGCCGGTGTAGGGATTGCGGAAGGTGAGGATGTTGCGGATGTGGCGTTTGCGCGCGGCCATGAGGCGCTCGTCGAACGACGCGCCAAAGGTGCGAATGACGCGGTTCAAATCCTTGGTGTTCCACGCGGCGCGCCACGCCTCCCAGTCGTCGGCGCCCTCGGTTTTCAACCACGAATCGTCGGCGGTGCTGACTGGCGTACTGTCCATGAGCGACGTGAAATCAATGAACAATCCCTTCGCCTTCATCGCGGCAAAAAGGCGGTGATACTGGTCAGCCTTTGAGTTGTCGTCTTTGGTGTTGTCGCGTGGAAGTCCGGTCGTGGAATTGGCGTCGTAAAACGTGCCGGCGTCCGGACCCCAGAGGCGCACGGCGTTGAATCCGAGCTTGTGCAAACGATCGGCGATTTCGGGATTTGGCCGCGGCGTCATGGCTACACCCCAAAGGCGCAAGCGCTGGCCGCCGTAATCAAAATGTCCGTCCTTCACGCGCGTGTAAACGCCCGATTTCGGCGTCACGGGATTCGTGAAAAGTTGCTCGTTCGGATACACGCGCAAGTGCGCGATAAATTGCGGCGTGTTGATTCCCTTCGCGCTGTCCGAACCGAACACCACCTCGCCCTTGCCCGCGTTCGTCACGCGCACGACAAACCCATGCGTCGCGCGCAACGCGTTGGCGGCGACCGGAATCAGCAGCACTTTGTCCGCGTTCAACGCCGAAATTTTTACCGAACCCACCGCGCGCTCGTCATAATCCCGACCCGCCTGCGGTTGACGATTTTTTAAATGTTTCGTCTCCGTGCGCAACGCAAAAATTTCGATCAGCGTCTCCTTGGGCAACGTGTTCGCGCCGGCCAGCCGCACGCGCAGCTCAGCCGCAAGCACATCGTCCTGCGCAATCAACAGCGTCTCCAGCGTCAAGCCGTCCGGCGCAAAAATCGCCGCCTCGCCCTCGCGCAGTGTCACGGTCGCGGACACGGGCGCATCGCCGCCGCGTTCGCGCGCAATCACATTCGCCTGCGTGATGCCGCCCTGCAACTGAATCATCACCCCGTAATTCGGACGCGTGCCGGACAACCATCCGCGCATTGCCTCCGCGAGTCCCGGCACCTCCACCGCGCCCGGCTTGAACGCCGGATACTCGCGCGTCGCCAGCGGCGTCTTTTCAAAATCCGGCCCCTTGCCCTTCCACGCAGCATCCTTGCGCGGCGCGTTCCATGTCGCCGATTCCGCCCAATCTGTCGTCATGGCAAAGACCGAAAACCGCGCGTCGTTTCCCGGCTTCTCCACCCACGGCGCGTTCAAGCTCAGCGTCACCTCCTCGACATCACTTGCGTTGATTCCATCCAGTGTGCAGAGATCCGCCTTCAACAACGCGCACCATTCCCCGTTCGTCCGCAGCAACACCAATCCCTCGCCGCCCTTGTCCGCGTCCTTGTTGCGCATCACAAACGTGTCCGCCGCCACCGGCGCATGCAACAGCGTGTCGCGTCCCTTCAACTTCACAAAAAATCCCAGCACGCCGCCCAGGCCTTCCCCGGCGCGCGGCCCTTGCATGGTCGCATTCCGAAACACCGGAACATCCAACACCACCCGGCGCGATTCCTCCGCCCCGCACATGCCGCACACCACCACACCCGCAACCAACATTTTTGTAAAGTAATTCATAACGTGAGAATACCGCGCATCTGCGCCAAAGTCAATCAAACCGCGTTTTCATGCGATATTGACGCAATAAGGGTGGGGCGCGACCGCCGGGCGCGCCGGGCTTACGACAAGCCGGAATCCGCAACGCAAGCGACACAAAACAACCGCCTGTCCGATGCCCGGCGCGCCCGGCGGTCGCGCCCCACCTTGAAATGTGAATCTTTCCGAAAAATCGCGGCGTGGCAGAGGTCATGCTCTGCCACGGGCGTTTACTCACCCGGGGCTATTGCGCGAGTTGCTGGAGGACGGGGGAGAGGGCGCCGCAACGGGGGGCGAGCCGGCGGAGGGTGGCGGTGTCGTGGAGCTGGAGGGCTTTGAGGGCAAGGGCGGTGTTGGCTTCGGGCGAGGTGTTCTCGGCAAAGTGCATGAGGCGGAGGCATTCGGCGGGAGCGAGTTTGGCGAAGGGAATTTCGATGCGGCGTCCGTCGGCCTGGAAGAGGAGGATGAGGGTGTTGTTGGCGGCGTCGACGAGGGTGACCTGGCGGTCGGTGCCAAGGTGGTTGAGGGTGATGGTTTGGTTTTTGCGCTGGAGGATTCCGGTGGTGAGAAGCACGTCGTCGGATGGCAGGCGGTTGTAGAGGCTGCGGGCCTGGGCGAGCTGGGCGGGCGTGCCGTCGGGATCGGGGGTTTCGAAGAGAATGCGCAAGTCGGCGGTGTTGTTGTCGCGAAGGGCGTTGGCGATGCCGGTGAGGCGCAACGGGGAGAAAGGCGGAGGTGGCGGTTGTAGATTTTGGGTTGCGGGAATGTGCGGATTTTGGGACGTGACGACAGGTGGATTTTCGTCGGGCTGAGATTCGTTGCTGGAAAGATTTTCAGCGGGTGCGTTGGTCGTGGCGTGATGGTTGGCGACGACGCGGGCTTTGGGGGCGAACCAACCGGCAACGGTGTTGAGAAGGGGCTGGACTAGCGGCGGAATGGTGAGGCCGGTGGCGCCGCGAAGTCCGACGGGATCGCCGGCGCGGTCGTTGGCCAGCAGGAAGAACCAGAGGCTGAGAAGAAGCCAAAGGGCGAAGCGGAGGCCGCGTCCGCGGGGCCGTGGTTTTTCGTAAAACGCGGACGTGGGGGAGGGGACGGAAAGGCGCTTGGAGGTTTTGGGCGCAGGCAGGGGATCGGGCGAGGCGATGGTGGAGAGGGCGTTGGCGGGAAGGGGCGCGATGGATTGTTTTTGCTGGATGCGCTGGAGGTCGAGGAGGAGTTCGTCCCAGTCGCGGTAACGCTGCTCTGGGTCTTTCATCATCATGCGCATGAGGAGCGTGCCGAGAGGGCGGGGAAGGTTGTCGGGGTAGGGGAGCTGGTCGTGAAGCTGGGCGTTGAGGGCGTCTTCGGGCGTGAGGTCGCAGAAGGGCTCGAAGCCGGTGACGAGGAAGTAGAGCGTGGCGCCGAGGGAGTAGATGTCGGTGCGGCAGTCGACGGTGTCGGGGTTGGTGATCTGTTCGGGCGAAAGGTAGTTGGGGGTGCCAATGATGGTGCCGTCGTCGTGGTCGTGGAGCGCGGGCACGCCGGCGCAAAGGGCGAGGTCGAAGGCGGTGATGTGGGGCTGCTGGCGGTCGTTGAGGCGGATGTTGCGGGGCTTGATGTTGCGGTGGATGAAGCGGGTGTTTTTCCAGAGGTCGGAGAAGGACTGGGCGAGTGTCTGCGCGAAGTGGACGAGTTGCAACGCGGGGAGGGGCCCTTTGTTTTCAACCCACGAAAGGAGATCCTGGTCGTTGATGTGCTCGAGGAGGACGTAGGGTAGCGGCGGTGCGGCGACGACGTCGTAAATGGCGGGGAAGGCGTTGGAATGGTTTTTGGCAAGCGCGCGGGCGATGTGGAGGAAGTGCTCGCATTCGGCGGGATGGCTGGCAAATTCGGGGCGCAGGAGATGGATGCAGACGCGGCGGCCAAGGGATTGCTGGAAGGCGGTCCAGGTGACGGTTTTGACGCCCTTGTTGTAGAGGGACTGGAGGGTGAAACCGGGAATGTTGGGGGTGTCCATGATTTGGAAATTTAGAAATTTGGAAATTGGGGAATTTAGAAATTGAGGTGGCGGTTTGTGGCGTGGCAGAGGTCATGCTCTGCCACGGGAAGCTTTTGATGTTAGTATTTGAGTTGGCTGCCGCCGATGGATTCGCGGAGGATGGAGTAGCCGGGGACGACGACGGGCGGGATGGGGATGAAGTTGGCGAGGAAGCCGGTGAGGCGGCGGGCTTCGGCAAATTCGGGATGCGTGGGCTTGACCTGATTGAGGAGCGGCGTCGCAAAATTTTTCAGCACGGCGAGCTCGTAGTCGAGGATGCTGTTGAACATGATGTCGGCGAGATGCTGGAAGGGGAAGATCCAGCGATGCTCGCCGCGCTGGACGCTGGGCCACATGGCGAGCGTGTCGCGGGCGGAGCGGCCGCGGTGGGCGTTGTCGCGGACCATGCGGCGGATGAGGCGGTTGTCGGAAGTGGCGATGCGGTGGTTGCGGTCGATGCCAAGCTGTGTGAGCGCGGAGACGAAGAGGCGGAACTTGATGTCGTCGGGCAGGTGCGAGGTGAGCTGGGGATTGAGGCAGTGGATGCCCTCCATGACGATGATGCCGCCGTCGGGGAGGCGCTGCGGATCGAGCAAATCGACGCCGCGGCGCTGCTTGAAGTCGAAGGCGGGCATGACGGTGTCGCGGCCTTCGAGCAGGCTGATGAGCGTGGCGTTGAGGCGCGGCAGGTCGATGGATTCTATGTGTTCGTAATCGAGGTTGCCGTCCTTGTCGCGCGGGTTGCGCGCGTCGCCGACAAAGAAGTCGTCAGTCGAAAGAAGGAACGGCGAAAGGCCGTTGACGCGCAGGTGCGTGCAGAGGCGTTTCGCGCTGGTGGTCTTGCCGGAGGAGGAGGGGCCGGCGATGAGCACGAGGCGGACGCGCGGGGAACGGCTGGCAATTTCAGCCGCGATTTCCGTGAGCTTTTTGTCGTGCAGCGCCTCGGCGGTTTGGACGAGATCGTCGACGCCACGCTCGAGGATGATTTGGTTGAGACGGCCGACAGAGGTCGCGCCGAGGATGCGGCCCCACGCTCGATGCTCGCGGAAGACGGCGGTCAGTTTGGACAACGGATGCCACGCGCCGGGTTGCAACGGCTGCGCCATCGTGGGCATGAGCAGCACGAGTCCGTCGTCGTAAGGGAAGAGGTCGAAGACCGGAAAGATGCCGGTGCGCGGCGCGATGGTTTCGAACGCGAGATCGTAAAAGCCGTCGCAATTCAGCATCGGCACGGAGGGCGGATTACGGTGCGTCAAAAGGTTCTGCTTGTCGTTCTGCCCGGTCGACTCAAACAGGTTGAGCGCCTCCTCGTACGAGACGAGCTCGTAATTGATCGGCAGGTCGGCCGCGATGAGCCGGCGCATGGCGTCCTTGAGCGCGGTCGCGTGTGCGTTGCGCGTCTCGCGCGATTCGCTTTCCGGCCAGTCCACGGTGACGTAAAGTCCGTTGCTGATCGTGTGGCACATGCGGTACGAGACGCCGGGCAAATGCGCGTGGATCGCCTTCGCGAGGATCAGGCAAAGCGTGCGCTGCATGATGCGGTGGCCGTGCGGCATGTCCGCGGTCAGCGGCATGATCATCGCGTTGTAACACACCGGCATGCAGAGCGGCACGACGTCGTTGTTGAGGATCGCGCCGACGACCGGCAGGTTGTGGTGAACCGCTGGCAGCAACTCCTGCACACGCGTGGCGTGTGGGACTTCCTGCTTCGGCTGGCCGTTGATGGAGACGTGGATGTTTCGCATGGTGAAAGACAAATTTTTGAGGTCAAAAGTATAGCATAACCACGTCAAAACGAAAACATGTTATACTGCGCGCATGTTCGACGCCCATGTCCACCTTCAGGATCCGCGTTTGCGCGGCTGGCTTCCCGACGCGCTCAACGCTGCGGAAACAGCGGGCATTCGCGGCATGTGCTGTTGCGCGACCTCGCCCGCCGACGTGGCAGAGGTACAGGCTCTGCCACGCGAATGGCGGCAGATCCGCATCGCGCGCGGCTTCGGCATCCATCCGTGGCACGCCGGGAGCCTTGCCACAACATGGCTCAACACGCTGGAGGCCGCGTTGCTCCAGGACCCCGGCGCATGTGTCGGCGAGGTCGGCCTCGACGGCGTGCGCGACGTGTCGCCCGCGCGTCAACGTCAGGTGCTCGAGGCGCAACTCGAACTCGCCGTCCGCCTTCAACGCGTCGTCGTGTTGCACGGCGCGCGCGCCTTCGGCGAGCTCACCGCCGTCATGAAAAATTACGCCCCGCGCCTGCCCGGCTTCATGCTGCACAGCTTTTCCGGTTCGCTCGAATTAACACGCGACAACCTCAAGCTCGGCGCCATGCTCTCCTTCTCCGGAAACATCTGCGACCCGCGCAACACCAAAGCTCGTGGCGCGGCGCAGGTCGTGCCACCGCAACAACTGCTCGTCGAAACCGACGCGCCCGACTTCTTTCCGCCTGGCGGACTCACGCTCGGCGCCGATGGATTGAACCATCCCGCCAACCTCCCGCTCGTCATCCGAACCCTCGCGCAAATCCGCGCCGTGGCAGAGCCCGACCTCTGCCACGCGACCGAATTCAACGCCCGCCATTTCTTTTCCGGGACTTGATTATATGCGGCCGGTGTGTGACAATATTTGCTTTTCATCTTCACGCAAAGGAACCATCATGGCTCTCAAAAAGGCACCCAAGAAGACCGTTGCCAAAAAAGCGCCGGCCAAGCTCCGCGCGCTCATCGTCTACGGCGGCTGGGACGGACACGAACCCGAACCCTGCGCCAGGCGCTTCGCCGAATGGCTGAAACAACGCGGATTCGAGGTCGAAGTGCATCCCACACTCGACGCGTTGCTCGACCCCAAGGTCATGAAAAACCTCAGCGTCATTCTCCCCCTTTGGACCATGGGCCAAATCTCCGGCGAGCAGCGCAAAGCCCTTTGCGACGCGGTTGCCAGCGGCGTCGGTCTCGCCGGCTGGCACGGCGGCATGTGCGACGCCTTCCGCCTCGACACCGATTACCAGTTCATGACCGGCGGCCAGTGGGTTGCCCATCCCGGCGGCGTCATCACCTACAGCGTCAACGACCTCGACGCCAACGACGCCACCACCAAAAATCTCAAGCCCTTCAAGATGCACTCCGAGCAGTACTACATGCACACCGATCCCGGCAACACCGTCCTCGCCTGGACCACCTTCGACGGCAAGCACGGCTCTCCTTGGATCAAGGGCACCCGCATGCCCGTCGTGTGGAAACGCATGTGGGGCAAAGGCCGCGTCTTCTACTCCTCCCTCGGCCACGTCAACAAAGACTTCGACGTCCCCGAAGCCTTCGAAATCATGAAGCGCGGCATTCAATGGGCCGCCCGCCTCACCGTCAAACCCGAGTTCAAAAGCAAGTAAAGGAAACCCATCATGGCCTCATTCAAAAAACCCGCCGACATCAAGGTCGGCTGCATCGGCTACGGCGGCGCCTTCAACATGGGCCGCTCCCACCTCAACGAAATGCGCATGGCCGGCATGACCCCCGTCGCCGTCTCCGAGCTCGACACCGCCCGCCTCAAAGTCGCCGAGCAAGACTTCCCCGGCATCCAGACCTTCTCCAGCGTCACCGACATGCTCAAGAAGTCTGACGTCAACCTCATCGCCATCATCACCCCCCACAACACCCACGCCAAGCTCGCCCTCCAGTGCCTCAAGGCCGGCCGCCACGTCGTCTGCGAAAAACCTCTCGCCATCACCACCGCCGAATGCGACGCCATGATCGCCGAGGCCACCAAACGCAAGCTCGTCATCTCCACCTACCACAACCGCCACTGGGACGGCCACATCCTCGAAGCCGTCAAACGCATCGGCAACGGCCAGCTCGGCGACCTCGTCCGCGTCGAATGCCGCATGGGCGGCTACGGCAAACCCGGCGACTGGTGGCGCGCCAGCAAAACCATCTCCGGCGGCATCCTCTACGACTGGGGCGTCCACCTCCTCGAATACGCCCTCCAGATCATCAAGTCCGACATCACCGAAGTCAGCGCCTACGCCCACACCGGCTTCTGGGCCGACCAGACCAAGTGGAAGAAGGACGGCATCGAGGACGAATCCACCGCCGTCATCCGCTTCAAAAACGGCTGCATGCTCACCCTCCGCATCTCCAACCTCGAAGCCAACGCCAAGCCCGGCATCGTCGAATTTACCGGCACCAAAGGCCAGTACGTCATGGACTTCAACACCTTCGAACACATCGCCCATCCCGCCGGCGGCGAGACCCTCGTCACCAAAGGCAAAAACCCCTCCGGCGAAGGCCACAAACTCTACCAAAACATCGCCGATCACCTGACGAAAAACACCCCCCTCGTCATCACCGGCGAATGGTCCCGCCGTCCCATCCACATCCTTGACCTCGCCTGCAAAAGCGCCAAACTCGGCAAAGCCCTTCCCGCGAAATACAAGTAAAACCGCCCCACTTCAAACGCTAAAAACCCTTTCGTGGCGGGGGCGGGCGACAGGGACGCCCCCCGGTTTTTTGAAGAGCTAGGGTGTATGAATATTAATGACAC
>JAVBOU010000149.1:0-26094 GCA_031550185.1 Kiritimatiellia bacterium
AACCCCACCTCCCGCTACTTGATCCTCCCACCCCTCGACCAACCTCACCGCCCCCTCCTTCATCCGCAACGCCTCCGCCACCGCCGCAAAAATCGTCGCCATTGAATCATCCACCCACCTCACACCCTCCGCCTCCGCCACCCGCTCCATCCGGTGCCGCAGCGCCACATACCCGCGAAACCCCTGCTCAATCTCCGCCCGCCCCAACCCGCACGCCGCCAGCGCCCCAACCCCTGCCGCCGCCGCCAAACCCAACACCGGATTGTCAAACCACGACCCCTTCACCGCCGCGTGGCACAACCCCTGCCGTGCCACAACGCCGTCCCCATAACACCACACCGCACGCCTGTCACCAAAATCCTCGCACCGCGCACCGCACGCCTCCAAACCCTTTCGCATCTCCCCAAACTCCGCCAGCCCCTCCGGCAGCAACGCCACACTCCCCTTTCCCATCCGCGCAAACAACCGCAGCTTGCACGCCCGGTACGTCGCCTCATCCCCATGCCGGTCCAAATGATCCACCTGCATGTTCAGCAACACCGCCACATCCGGCGCAAAATCCTCCACAAACTCCAACTGAAACGAACTCACCTCCGTCACCGCCCACGCCGCGTCCCCCGCGTCCAACACCTGCGCGCTCAGCGGCGTCCCGTAATTCCCCGCCGGCACCGCGCGCATCCCTCCCCCGTTCAACGCATCGCAACACACCTTCACCAGCGAACTCTTCCCCTTGCTCCCCGTGATCGCCAGCACCTTTCCCCGCCAATACCGCGCCCCCAGCTCCAACTCCGAAATCACCTTCACTCCCCGCGCCACACACGCCCTCACCCACGCATGCGCCACACCAAAACCCGGACTCACCACGCACAAATCAAACCCGCCCTCCGGCAGCACATGGCCGAACTCCACCCCCATCTCACGCAACCCCCGCGCCACCTCCGCCACGCGTCCCTCCTCCCGCGCCTCATCCACCACCCACACCTTCGCCCCTTGCGCGTGGCACAGCCTCGCCCCTGCCACGCCGCTCACCCCGCACCCCAACACCACCACCCGATCACCCGCATTCAACATCCAACTCATCACTCACGCTCCTTCAGCGCCTTTTGCGCCACTAAAAAATTTTCAAGCTCCGCATAAAATTCCCGCGGCCAGCCATCATTATGTCCCCTCCTCTTCCCTGCAAAAAACATCTTCGGCTCCCTTGCCGCCGCAAACAAACGCTCCCCAAACCGAAACGGAATCACCCCGTCCTCATCCCCGTGCGCCACACACACCGGCCCCGCAAACCCCGCGATCTTCGCCTCCGAATCCATCGGCTCGCTCAAAATCCATCCCCACGGCAGCAGCCAAAAATAACGCTCGCACATCGCCTTCAACGACACAAACGAACTCTCCACCACCAACGCCTTCGCGCCCGCGTGGCACGCCGCATCCACCGCCACCGCCCCGCCGATCGACCGCCCCCATATCACCAGCTCACCCTGCGCCATTCCCGTCCGCTCCGCCACCGCCTTCACCGCTGCCCGTCCCGCCGCCAGCACACCCGACGGCGTCGGCCTCCCCTCGCTCTTCCCATATCCCGGATAATCCCACACAAACACCGTCACCCCCAACGCCTCCCGAATCTCCCGCGCCAACCACTGGCAGTCATCAATGTTCCCCGCGTTGCCATGCATGTACACCACCACCGCCCGCGCCTCTTTTGCCTCCAGCAATACTCCGTGCAACCGCCCCTCTTCTCCCTCAAAAAAAACCTCCTCACCTTGCGCCGGCCTCCATCCCTCATCCACCCGCAACGGATGAAACGCCACCCTGTTCACCAAACATCCCGCCACGCAAAACAACACGCCCCACAACACCGCCAGCACCCCGCACCACTCCAGCACCCGCCGCGTCCATCGCTTTGACCACCTCAATTTCATGCCGTGCAGTATACCCCTTTCCCGGCATGATCTGCAACTGAACGTTCAAACCGCCACGGCAACAACAAGGAAACCATCACCGTCCTCCATGCGTTCATGCTGACCCGCTAAATCGCAACCTTTCGTGGCAGAACTTAACCTCTGCCACGGGAGGCTTTTATCAATGTTCACACCTGTTGTTTGACTGCATGAGACGTGACAGGGCGTGTTACCATGCCTGCTTGTTCGCGAAAAATACATGCGGTTGTTCCGACCGCATGACATTCACCTACCGGCCGGCGGCGGTTTTGTGTAAGATATGCGCCGTGGCAGACGCGGAACATGCGTGGCGGCGTGGCAGAGGTTATGCCGTGCCACGAGCCGGTTTTGATATTTGAATCCGAAGGAGGTTGCGTGTGAATGCGGTGACGTTTGTGATTATTGGCGCGTCGGGCGATTTGGCGACGCACAAGATTGTGCCGGCGTTGTTTGCGCTGTTTATCCGGCGGCTGCTGCCGGAGGATTTCCGCGTGTTCGGATTCTGCCGGACCAAAATGACGGACGAGGTGTTTCGTGAGCGGCTGGCAATGTCGCTGACCTCGCGCTGTAAAAATGAGACAAACTGCAGTTTGTATGTCGGCGAGTTTTTGGCGCGCTGCCACGCGTCGTCGGGCGCGTATGACGATGTGGACGCGTACCTGGATTTGTACGCGCGCATGGCGGCGGTGGAGACGGCGCCGGAAAAGCGGTGCAGGATGTTCTACATGGCGATTCCGCCGACGGTGTTTTCGCCGGTGACGCGGGCGCTCGGGGAGTCGGGACTGGTGCGTTGCGGCGACGCGGAGCATTGGTCGCGCGTGGTGGTGGAGAAGCCGTTCGGTCGCGACCGCGAAACGTCGGACCAGCTGGTGGCGGAGATGGCGCATGTGTTTTTAGAGTCGGAGACGTTTCGCATCGACCACTATCTGGCGAAGGAGCTCGTGCAGAATCTGCTGGTGCTGCGTTTGGCGAATCCGCTCTTTGAACCGGTGTGGAACGCGGGGGCGGTCGAGCGCGTGGACATCGTGTGGAAGGAGTCGAAGTCGCTCCAAGGCCGCGCGGGATACTTCGACACGTTCGGGATTGTGCGCGACGTGATGCAAAACCATTTGCTGCAAATCCTCGCGCTGATCGCCATTGAGCCGCCCGGCGCGCCAACCGCGACCGCCATCCGCGACGCAAAGGTGCGGCTGCTGAAGGCGATCCGTCCGCTTACGCCGGCGGACGTGGTCTTCGCGCAGTACGACGAGGGCGTCCACCCGGTGACGCAGGAAATGATCCCCGGATACCGTGACGAACCGGGCGTGGCCAAAGACTCGCGCACGCCGACGTATGCGAGCGTGCGCCTGGCCATCAACACGCCGCGCTGGCAGGGCGTGCCCTTCACCGTCACGGCAGGCAAGGGCATGGACGAATCCCTGACCGAAGTGCGCATCGTCTTCCGCAAAAGCGGCACGCCGCTTTTCCCCGACGCCGCGCACAACCAGCTCATCCTGCGCGTGCAACCCGACGAGGCGATCACGCATGTGCTCAACGTCAAGACCCCCGGCCTCTCCAACGCGCTGCACCAGCTGCCGTTGAATCTGCTCTACAAGGAGCACCTCACCGAATCGCTGCCCGACGCCTACGAACGCCTCCTCCTCGACGTGCTCAACGGCGACCGCGCGCTCTTCATCCGCGCCGACGAACTCGCCGCCGCGTGGGACATCTTCACGCCGCTCCTCCACGCCTGCGAAGCCAATCCCGAAACGCCCCTCGCGCGCTATCCCTTCGGCGCCGCGAACGTGGCGGAATGACGAGCCCTGCCACGAAAAGGTAAGACAGACATTTTTGTCTGTCATTCGCCATATTGGGGCATAACGGTTATCGTCTATTATGGAGTGCGGCGATTCATCGCCGCTTTTCCGTTAGCTTACTATTCCCGGTGAACATGGCGATAATGCCAGTGCTGACGTGCGTTGTATCACCCACGCGACATGAACGCGTGGCAGATGTTCCGGCTCAGCGAAAAGCGGCGATGAATCGCCGCACTCCATACATGCGATGCTAACGGTGAGTGGAGAATTTGTGTGCGTGTTTGCGTCTACTGCCGTCCCGACGCAAGCGCGGCCTTGAGCAACGCCTCGGTGTCGTGCGCGTTGGCGCCGGTGTCGAGCGCAGCTTGCAACATCCGGCGCGCGGTCTCCTGCGGATAACCGAGCGAGGTCAGCGCGAGCAGCGTGTCGCCAAGCGTGGGATTCGCCTTTTGCGCGGCGCCCTGCGGCGACGAGGCGGCGAAGGCGAGCAATGGATGAATCTTGTCCTTGAGCTCAATGATGATGCGCTCGGCGGTCTTCTTGCCAATGCCGCTGATCGAGCTGATGCGCTTGACATTGCCGTCGAGGATCGCGGCGTGAAGGTCGGGAATCGTAATGCCGCTGAGCGTGTTGAGCGCGACCTTCGGACCAATGCCGTTGACGTCGAGCAAAAGCAGAAAGGCCGATTTCTCCGCGGCCGTGGCAAAGCCAAAGACCTGCCACGCGTCCTCGCGGACGTGGAGGTGCGTGAGGATGCGCAACGTGTCGCCGGTCGCAGGCAGCGCGTCGTAGGTGGAGAGCGGAATCAGGACGTCATACCCGACGCCGTTGACGTCGAGCAGGATGCCGGCGGGAGATTTTTCGATGAGCGTGCCGCGAAGAAAAGAAATCATGATGGCCGGCATTTTAGTGTGTTGTCCGCCCGGAGGCAAGCCCCGGTGGTTCGATTTCACTTGACCCTCCCTGTCAAAAAACGTCATACTTTCCGGCATGAAATTGCAACGCCTTTGCCACGTCGTTCCCGCCGCTTTGATCGCGCTGTGTGTCGCGGGTTGCTCGCGCGAGAACAACGCTGAATCCGCCGTCGTCTTTGCCGGCATCCCGCCCGTGGCATGGCTCACACGCCAAATCGCGGGGCCGGAAATCCCCGTTGCCACGCTCCTGCCGCCCGGACAAAATCCGCACACCTGCGAACCCACCGCCCGCCAGGCCGCATCGCTCGCCAACGCCAAGCTCCTCGTCATCGTCGGCCTGCCCATGGAGACGCAACTCGCGAAATCCACCGCCGCCAAAATCGTCAGCCTCGCGCCCAATGAACACGACGATCACGACGACCACGACCACGATCCGCACATCTGGCTCTCCGTCCGCCGCCTCATCCCGCTTTTGCCCGCCATCACCGACGGCCTCGCCGCCACCTTCCCCGACTACGCCGCCGACTTCGCCGACCGCGCCGCCAAACTCAAAACCCGCCTCGCCGCGCTCGACGCCGAGCTCACCACCGAACTCGCGCCCTTCAACGGAAAAACTTTTTACGTCTACCATCCCGCCTGGAATTTCTTCGCCGACGATTACAACCTGCGCGAACTGGCGGTTGAAAAGGACGGCAAGGAACCCACCACCAAATACCTCGCCGAGCTCCTCGCCGAAACCAAGACCCATCCCGCGCGCGTCATCTTCTGCGACCCCTTCTCAAGCCGCGGCCCTGTTAACGCCTTTGCCCGCGAGGCCGGCCTCTCCGTGCAAACCCTCGACCCCTTGCCCGGCGACCTGCCCGACGGCCTTCGCGACGCCGCACGCGCCATTTGCGAGGCCTTGCAATGACCCCGGCCGTTGACGTCCGCGACGTCTGCTTCCGCTACGGTGCCACCGAGGTTCTCCACAACGCCGGATTCAGCCTTCCCCAAAACTCCTTCACCGTCATCGTCGGCCCCAACGGCGGCGGCAAGACCACCCTGCTCAAACTTCTCCTCGGCCTCCTCAAGCCCCGTGCCGGCGCCATCTCCGTCCTCGGCCTCCCGCCCGAAGCCGCCCGTCCGCACATCGGCTACGTGCCCCAATCCCACGCCTGCGACACCTCCTTTCCCATCTCCGTCCTCGACATCGTCCTCATGGGTCGCCTCGCGCCCGACACCCCTCTTCATCCCACGCCCGCCGATCACGACGCCGCGCGCCAAGCGCTCCACGACGCCGGTCTCGACCACTTCGAACAGCGCCCCTACGCCCAGCTCTCCGGCGGTGAACGCCAGCGCGTCCTCATCGCCCGCGCCCTCGCCACCAACCCCCGGCTCCTCCTCCTCGACGAGCCCACCGCCAACATCGACCCCGCCCTCGCCGAACAACTCTACACCCTTTTCAAAAACCTCACCCGCCGCCTCACCCTCGTCATGGTCTCCCACAACGTCAACGCCGTCACCTCACAGGCCACCCACATCCTCTGTGTCAACCGCGTCACCGACCTTCACACCATCGCCGAACTCGCCGACCCCCGCATCACCGCCACCTCCCTCACCATCCTCCATCACGACTCCTCCTGCCCCATCTTCCTCCCCTCCGACGAACTCCTCGCCACACCACATAAAGATGAGCAGTTAACAGTTAACAAGTAACAGGCAACAATGCATCATTCATCATTCATCATTCATCATTCATCATTTAGCAATCTTCTCCTCGAGCTCCTCCTCCGCACCTCCACCCAACTCCCCAACGACGTCGTGGCAGCGCTCAACCTCTGCCACAACCGCGAAGCCCCCGGTTCCCACGCCGCCGCCATTCTCACCTCCATCCTCCAAAACGCCGCTCTCGCCGCCTCCGCTCAAACCCCCATCTGCCAGGACACTGGCGCCCTCTCCTTCTTCTTCAAAATCCCCGCAAAACCAATCAGCAATCAGCATTTAGCAATCAGCAATTTACAGGCGTCCGCCTGCGCTGCCGTCCGCCTCGCCACACAGCGCGGCCTCCTGCGCAAAAACACCATCGACACCCTCACCGGCGCCTCCATCGACGACAACGTCGCCCACGACACCCCCGCCTGTTACTTCGAGCCTTCGCCCGACGACGCTCTCGAAATCTGGCTCCTCCAAAAAGGCGGCGGCTCCGAAAACGCCTCCTGCCAATTCGCCCTCCCCGACGAATCCCTCCGCGCCAACCGCGACCTCCCCGGCGTCCGCGCCTGCGTCCTCGACGCCCTCTGGCGCATTCAGGGCCAGGGCTGTTCCCCTGGCACCCTCGGCGTCTGCATCGGCGGCGACCGCGCCTCCGGCTACCTCTGCGCCAAAAAACAACTCCTCCGCGCCCTCTCCGATTCCTCCCCCGAACCCCAACTCGCCAGCCTCGAAACCCAGCTCCTCGCCGACGCCAACTCCCTCGGCATCGGCCCCATGGGACTCGGCGGCAACACCACCCTCCTCGGTGTCAAAGCCGCTGCCCTGCCACGCCTTCCCGCCTCCTACTTCGTCTCCATCGCCTACATGTGCTGGGCCTCCCGCCGCCGCGGCCTCCGCCTCGCCCCCGACGGCGCCATCACCTGGCTCGAACCTTAAAAACCAAAGCACGCCGTGGCAATGCCCGACCTCTGCCACGCCAAACAATCCCTCCCATGACCTCCCGCCCCCTCATCATCATCCACGGTTGGAGCGACACCTCCGACTCCTTCAAGCCCCTCGCCAAATGGCTGCGCACCAAAGGCTTTGACGTCGTCGAAATCCACCTCGCCGACTACATCTCCATGAACGACGAGATCACCCTCCCCGATCTCGGCCTCGCCATGCACAACGCCATCCTCGACAAAAAAATCCCCGAGGCGCGCCACAGCTTCGACGTCCTCACGCACTCCACCGGCGCGCTCGTCGCCCGCGAATACCTCCGCCAGTTTTGCGCCGGCGACGCGACGAAAACCCCCATCCGCCATCTCTGCATGCTCGCGCCCGCCAACTTCGGCTCACCCCTCGCCAAGATCGGCAAATCCCTCATCGGCCGCCTCTTCAAAGGCTGGAGCTGGGACCACATTTTCGAAACCGGCAAAAACGTCCTCGACGCCCTCGAGCTCGCCTCCCCCTACACCTTCGAGCTCGCCCTCAACGACCTTTTCACCGACGGCTATGCCCTCTTCCATCCCGACAACACCATGACCACCGTCCTCGCCGGCACCTCGCCTTACAGCGACACCGCGCTCGACAAGCTCAAATCCATCGCCCACGAAGACGGCTCCGACGGCGTCGTCCGCGTCTCCACCGCCAACCTCAACGCCCGTCACTTCAAGCTCGACTTCGAAAAACCGCCGCGCGACCGCTGCCTCAACATCGCCCCCGCCAGCCCTCCCGTCGCCTTCGCCATCTTCGACCACAACCACACCTCCATCACGCGCCCCGCCGCCCAGCGCGACTCCCCCGAATGGCGCGACCTCCTCCTCAACAGCCTCACCCTCGACACCGCCGACTACCCCACCCACCTCGCCGCCTGCGACGCCCGCACCGACGCCACCTACAAAACATTGCGCGCCAGCAAACCCAAATCCGAAAGCCATCACCTTTACCAGCACGTCGTCTTCCGCGTCCACGACCAGTTCGGCGCGCCCGTCAACGACTACTTCATCGAATTTTACCAGCAAGCCAAGGAAGACCCCAAGGACGTCGTCTTCAAAAAAATCCAAACCCAGATCCTCGAAAAAGTCGTCACCAACTCCGTCGCCCCCAACTACCGCAGCTTCCTCCTCGACATCACCGACCTTGAAAAATTTCTCAAGTCCGACCGCTCGACCAAAGTCCGCATGAGCATCTCCGCCGCCGACATCTCCAGCCGCATCCGCATCAAAAACCCCGGCAAAAACAAATTCATCACCGTCTTCAGCGTCGACTTCCCCCGCGACGACTTCCCCTTCGGCGCCACCCTCGGCCAATACGGCTTCTGCTTCCCCAACCAAACCACCCTCATCGACATCACCCTCCACCGTTCCCCCGACCCCAACGTCTTCAGACTCACGCCATACACCGACGACCCCGCCCCCGAAGCACGCGCATAAATCGACGAAAACCGTTATATAGTATTTTCATACAACATTGATGCATTTTTGGCGACTTTATCTCTTCAGTGTCGGAGACACGTAACAAAAGTAACCGTCGGTGGAGTGAAGCGGAACCCGCGGGAGTCGCCTCCCCATTCATCAACCCCGGAAGGGTTGAACAAAACCGGTGAACGCACGCGCGGGCTTCAACATTCCGGCTGTGTTCAGCCCCTCCGGGGCTGATGGTCAGAGAGATCGCTTTCCGCCGGTTCCGCGCTCGCGTTGCTTGCGCTCCACCGACGGTTACTTTTGTTACGCACCTTCGGTGCTAAGAATTGTCATGTACCAATGTTGTATGAAAACACTATATATTTTGCTTTCACGCTTTTTCTTTTCACGGTTTGCGTGAAGACAACCTCAGTTCGGCAAAAGCACAATATAAACCGCCACGCATCACAAAAATAAAATGATAGTCGTTTAGTAGCCAAATAGCCAACATACCACCTGTCGACGTGTGTCGCGTTGGCAATAAGACGTTCAAACGCAAAAATATACTTGCAGGCGTCAGACACCTTATGTTACACTCTCTCACTTTTTGGGGTCAAAGCAATTATGGCAAATCAAGCGTCATCACGTGTGAAACATCTCACCCTCTGCTATGGAGTTGGGGGAAGTGTTGGGGTTCAACTTCAACGAAGTAACGTTGTGAAAACCCTTTATGCAGGAGGAGGCTCATGCAATTAAACAAAAACCTTCGCATGTGCTTGCCAACAAAAGACAGACTTTTTCTTGAATCCGAAGCCAGCCGTTTGCAAAAAGGCTTGGAAACGACACTTATCATTTTTTTGGCCAGAGGCGTCCGACACCTTAAATCGGAAAAAGCAATTAATTGGGAGTCCGACAAATTGCAAGGGGATCAAAAGGGTGACGCCGACAGTGTCTGGTTGGATGTCGAGCCATGAACTCAGCCCGCGATATCGACCGCATGGAGAAGAGCAAATTACCGCGTCGTTTTTTGCCCGGCAGGCATCGGACGCCCGTCCGGGAGACACTTAAAATGCCGGAGGCGGCAACTTGAATTTTGTGATGTGAAGCCGAAGGGTTTCGATTTGGATCACAAGACACGCGCAAGCGTGACGTGGGAAATATGGCCCGTTTGTTTCCCACGCGCATGAGGAACGGGTGACAACACAACGCACAATGAAATGGCGCTTGAACACGGCGCTGTTCTTTTCGAAACAAACCGGCTGGTTGCCCACGACCGGTTTTGACAACAACCGGGCAAGACAAACAGGAATACAGTTATGTTTAGACAACTAACGAACTGCATCAGGCGGCGCGGCGTCCCATTGGGGCTGGCGGTCGTTTTTGCATTTATGGGCGCGCTGGGCGCGCTGGCGGCGGTGACTCCCACAAGTTGGCAGTTTGTCAACGAGACGACAAAGACGCAGATCACGGATGGCAACTGGATTCTGAATGTGTCGATGGTCAACACCTACGACATGACCATTGACAGCGTGGCGCAGCCGTATCCGTCCGCACCCGTGCCGTTGGACTTGAACCTGCCTGTCGCAACGCCGAATTACAGGTTTGTCGCGATCGCGAACAGCACAAGCTGGGCTAGCGTTTTCAATTGTGCGACGGACACAAGCCCCGGCGCGTTCATCAGCAGCCTGACCTTCCCTGCCACGGGTTTCACACAGATTGGCAAGTTTGCGTTTTACACGTCAAACAACCGGACTTCTCCGATCACCGGCCCCCTGAACATCCCCGCAGGCGTGACAACGATTGAATCTCAGGCTTTTTATGCCTGCTCTGGCTTCACAGGTGACCTGACGATCCCTGGCAGTGTGACCTCCATTGGTCAAGCTGCGTTTATCTTCTGTTCCGGCTTCACGGGTGACCTGACGATTTCCCCCGGAATGACCTCCATTGGGGGCGGTGCATTTCTGGGTTGCTCCGGTTTTAACGCCGTCACAATTCCTGACAGCGTGACGACACTTGGATTGTACGCGCTGGCTGATTGCTCCAATCTGAAATCCGTGACGTTTGCGGGACGCGCTCCGAAGGCCGGCGAAAATGTTTACGGCGGTGGGGAATTTGGTGAATGGTACGATCTCTCATTGAACGTCATGACCTACATCATACGCGCCTGGCTCGACGACTGGAACAGCAATCCGGATGTGACCGGCGGACCCATTGAAAACGGCAACGCTATATGGATGCTCCGCCCGATTCGCCTGCCCGGCTTCATGATGAACTTCGACGTAAACGGCGGAACACTTGAACAAACCGAACAGTGGCAGTCGTACGGCAACGCCGCCTACATTCTGCCGACGCCGACGCGTCCGGGCTGGACATTCACCGGCTGGTTCAACAGCAATGGCGACAAGGTCGCGGGCACGGTGCAGGAAGGCGACGCGGCGACATTCGCCAACGTCATCGCGCAGTGGGAAGTCCGGAGCGGCTGGTGGTTTGTGAATGAGACGACAAAGACGCAGATCACGGATGGCAACTGGATTTTGAATGTGTCGATGGCCAACACCTACGACATGACCATTGACAGCGTGGCGCAGCCGTATCCCTCCGCGCCCGTGCCGTTGGATTTGAGCCTGCCGGTCGCAACGCCGGGTTACCGGTTTGTCGCGATCGCGAGCCAAACAAGTTTCACGACTGGCGTTTTTCGCAACATGGCGGACGCAGACCCCGGCGCGTTCATCAGCAGCCTGACGTTCCCGTCCACAGGCTTGTTCACCACGATTGGGAATTATGCGTTTTACACGCCAACCTCCCGGACATCACCGATTTCAGGTGACCTGACGATCCCCACCGGCGTGACAACCATTGGGCGCAATGCGTTTGATGGTTGCTCCGGCTTTCAGGGTTCCCTCACGATTCCCGACAGCGTGATGACCATTGGCCACAGCGCGTTTTCTTATTGCAACGGTTTTACGGGATCCCTGACTATCCCCGTTGGCGTGACCTCCGTCCAAAGTCACACATTTTTGGGTTGCTCCGGGTTCACGGGTGATCTGACGATCCCCGGCAACGTGACAACCATTGGAATCCATGCGTTTGATGGTTGCTTCGGCTTCACGGGCAACCTGACAATCGCCGGCGGTGTGATGACCATTGGCGATAATGCGTTTCGCAATTGCTTTGGCTTCGCGGGCTCCCTGACGATCCCTGACAGCGTGACGGCCATTGGAAACTATGCGTTTTCTGGTTGTTCCGGTTTCACGGGCAACCTGGTGATTCCCGACAGTGTGACCTCCATGGGAAGCTATGCGTTTTATGGCTGCTTCGGCTTCACGGGTGAACTGACAATTCCAGCCAGTGTGACGATCATTAATGGCAGTACATTTGCCGATTGCTCCGGCTTGAGCGCCGTGACAATCCCCGACAGCGTGACAACCCTTGGGAATTACGCGCTGGCCGATTGCGCCAAGTTGTTGTCCGTGACGTTTACGGGAAGTTATCCCTCAACCACCGGACAATATGTTTACGGTGGTGACAACTGGTATGACATTTCCCCGAACGTCGTGACCTATATCACGCGCGCGCATCTCGACAACTGGAACAGCAACCCGGATGTCACCGGCGGGCCCATTGAAGACGGCAACGCGACCTGGAAGCTCCGCCCGATCCGCCTGCCCGGCTTCATGATGACCTTCGACGTAAACGGCGGAACACTCGAACAAACCGAACAGTGGCAGTCCTACGGCAACGCCGCCTACGCCCTGCCGACGCCGACGCGCGAGGGCTGGACGTTTGCCGGCTGGTTCAACAGCAACGGCGAAGAGGTCGCCGGCGCGGTGCTGGAAAGCGACGCGGCGAAATTCGCCCACGTCATCGCGAGGTGGACATCTGGAAACGGCTGGTGGTTTGTGAACGAGACGACAAAGACGCAGATCACGGATGGCAACTGGATTCTGAATGTGTCGATGGCCAACACCTACGACATGACCATTGACAGCGTGGCGCAGCCGTATCCGTCCGCACCCGTGCCGTTGGATTTGAGCCTGCCGGTCGCAACGCCGGGTTACCATTTCCTCGCGATCGGCCCGGACGGTGTTTTCTGCAACATCAACGCCACGGATCCCGGCGCGTTCATCAGCAGCCTGACGTTCCCCGCCACGGGGTTCACCACGATCGGCGTCAACGCGTTCAACGCACACAACGCGTCCGGCATGCTACCCGGGCGAACGTTGATCACGGGGCCCCTGATGATTCCCGACAGCGTCACGACCATTGGGAACGGCGCGTTTGCCGGCTGCTCCGGCTTCACGGGTTCCTTGACGATTCCCGACAGCGTCACGACCATTGGGAACGGCGCGTTTGCGTATTGCTCCGGTCTCACGGGTGACCTGACAATTCCCGCCAGCGTGGAGTCCATTTCGTTCGCCGCGTTCTATGAGTGCACCGGCTTCACGGGCCTGGACATCCTCGCCGGCGTAAAATCCATCGGAACCTACGCGTTTTTTGGCTGCACCGGTTTCACGGGTCACCTGACGTTTCCCGACAGCGTGCAAGTCATCGCGCGCCGTGCGTTTGAAGGCTGCTCCGGTTTCAGCGGCTTGCTGACGATCCCCGGCAGTGTGAACGCCATTGGTCAAGCCGCGTTTGAGGGCTGCTCCGGTTTCGCCGGCCTGAACATCCTCCCCGGCGTGGTGTTCATTGAGGACTACGCGTTTTTTGGCTGCTCCGGCTTGACCGACGTGACGATTCCCGACAGCGTGACCGACATTGGCAACGCTGCGTTTCTGAGGTGCTCGGGCTTGACCGCCTTGACGATCCCCGACAGCGTGACAACCCTTGGGAGTTACGCGCTGGCCGATTGCACCAGGTTGCTGTCCGTGACGTTTACGGGAAGTTATCCCGCAACCACCGGACAATATGTTTACGGCGGCGACTCATGGTATGACCTCACCCCGAACGTCGTAACCTTCATCACGCGCGCGCATCTCGACAACTGGAACAGCAATCCGGACGTCACCAACGGGCCCATCGAAACCAGCAACGCAATATGGAATCTCCGCCCGATTCGCCTGCCCGGCTTCATGATGACCTTCGACGCAAACGGCGGAACGCTCGCCACAACCGAACAATGGCAGGCCTATGATGCCGCCTACGTCCTGCCCACGCCAACGCGTCCGGGCTGGACATTCACCGGCTGGTTCAACAGCAACGGCGAACAGCCCACCGGCACGGTGCGGAACGACGACGCGGCGAAATTCGCCAACGTCATCGCGCACTACACGCCTGACGGGTTGATCATCGACGAAGACGCTCGCACCATCACCCATCCCGGCCTTGACGGCAACCTCGCCACCACCGACGACAACCTCGTCATCCACTATCCCGAAGGCGTCGATCCCGATTCGCTCATCGACTCATCCGGCAACGTCACCGTGCCTGAAGGCGGCTCCGTCACCAACAGCGACGGCCTGCCCCTCTCCGACACCGTCGACATCCCCGCCGGCTCCGTCATCATCCCCGGCGGCGCGATCGTTGTGCCCGGCGAAAACGAAACCATTGCCATCGACCAAAACGGCGTGGTCACCATTCCCGAAAACGGCCACGTCTACATCTACGAACCGCCGCTCAAGGAGATCACCATTCCCGACGGCCACACCGGCACGCTCGATCCTTCGACGCCCGGACAAATTGATCTCACCGACGACAACGGCGATGACGCCGGTTACATCGACATTCCCTCCGGCGTCTGGGTCAAGCCCGATGGCTCCATCGAGCATCCCGGTCTCGACGGCGACATCAACTCGAAAGATGACAACCTCATCATCACGCCTGATGGCGAGAACAAGCCTGTCCTTGATGATCACGGCAACATCATTGTCCCCGGCGATGGCTGCGTCACGGATGGCAACGGCGATCCGCTCGTCGACAAGGACGGCAACGTGGTGGACATTCCCGCCGACACGGTCATCACGCCCGGCGGCGCGATCGTCACGCCCGGCACCGACGGCCAGCAACCCAGCATCGACGACAACGGCGTCGTCACGGTTCCCGACGGCGGCCATGTCTACGTCAACGAACCGCCGGTGAAGGAACTCATTCTTCCCGAAGGTGACACTGGCACCATTGACCCCAAAGACCCCGGCAAGATCGATCTCACCGACGACAACGGCGATGATGACGGTTACATCGAAATCCCCTCCGGCCTCTGGATTCATCCCGACGGTTCCATCACGCTCCCCAACAAGGACGGCAAGCTCAAAACGCCCGACGACATCACCGTCACTCCCGGCAGCGACGGCAGCACCCCGTGGCACGACAACAACGGCAACGTCATTGTCCCCGAAGGCGGCCGCGTCATCATCGGCACCGGCGACACGACCTTCGACATCGACGTCCCCGCCAGCGCCATCGTCACCCCGCCCGGCTTCATCATCCTGCCCGATGCCGCCGGCGACCCCCGCGCCATCAACGACAACGGCATCATCCCCATTCCCAAGGGCGGCCAGGTCATCATCGACATCTACCCCGGCGAAGGCACCACCATCACCCTGCCCACCGACGGTTACTACGAACCCTCCATCCCCGGCATCGTCCTGATCCCGAGCCATGACGTCATCAACCCCGACGGCTCCTCCACCGTGCCCGGAAAGGACGGCGACCCCAAGACCGGCGACGACAACATCACCGTCCATCCCGGCGATGACGGCCAGCCCGTCATTCCCGACGAAAACGGCTACATCACCGTCCCGGAAGGCGGCTCCGTCACCGACGGCAATGGCGATGAAATCACCATCCCCGGCACCGGCGATCCGCTGCCCCCCGGCACCATCATCACCCCGGACGGCACCATCATCCTCCCCGGCACCGATGACAACGGCGATCCGCTGCCGCCCGTCATCGACGACGACGGCACCATCATCATTCCGCCCGGCAGCGAGGTCATTGACTGGCCCGTCACCAGTGACGATGACGTCATCGATCTCCCCGGCGGCGGCGAATGGAATCCCGAAGACGGCCTCAAAATCTACGGCTACATCGACACCATCGCCCCCGCCTGGCACACCGGACGCAACCCCCAGTCCATCGGGCACTACACCTTTGCCAAACCCGTCCCCGAAGACTGGCAGACACTGGCCGTAACCATCGACATCGACGGCGCCCAGATCACCGGCTGGCTCGACGCCGATGGCAACATCCTCATCGATGGCAACGACCTCAACGGCCTCAATGGCCCTCACACCGCCACCATCACCGTCGGCAACTCCACCAAAACCGCCGACATCCTCATCACCGGCGCCCTCCTCGACCTCGTCGACTACCTTGAGGCCGGCTGGCATGAATTCACCACCATCGGCACCTACATCCCCGATGGCGACATCATCCCCGACACCGTCACCGTCCTCGTCAACGGCCAGCCCGTCGACGCCTTCCTCTGGGACAACGAAGACGGCACGTGGGACATCCTCCTCTACGACTTCAACGCCCGGCCCGGACTCGGCATCCCCCTCGTTGTCACCGTCGACGACGACACCTTTGTCGCCACCATCGACATCCTTGCGCCCGGCGCCAACCTCGTCGACACCCTCCACGCCGGTCGCGACTACGAGCCCCTCGGCCTCTACCTCCCCTACCCCGGCGAGACCAACTGGGCCAACCAGCCCGTCACCGTCGATATCAACGGCGTCCTCTACCGCGGCCTCATCATCGACAACGGCAACGGCACCGGCTCCATCCTCCTCGACGGCCTCCTCCCGGCCTCTTGGATCGGCCTCACCGGCGTCCCGCTCACGGTCACCGTCGACAACCACACCCCGGTCACCACCACCGTCAACATCATCGGCGCAGTGATCGACATGGTCGACCACCTCGACCTTCCCGCCGCCAATCCCGTCATCGGTCACTACACCGCCCCTGACGGCGAAGCGCCCGGCGACGTCGTCATCACCATCGACGGCATCGACTACCCCGGTCACATCGCGCCCAACGGCGACATCATCCTCGACGCCACCCTTCCGGATTCCCTGGCCGGACTCGACATTCCCGTCACCATCCGCGTTGGCGGGGATGAAGCGAGCGGCGTCCTCGACCTCCTCAAAGACGGGTACACCTTCAAGCACACCCTCGACGCCGAAACGCCCAACCAGGTCATCGGTTACTTCCGTCCCGCGCCCGGCGGCGCCGTGACCAACACCGTCACCGGCAAATTCAACAACGCCGGCCCGGTCAGCTACCACATCGCGCCCGATGGCACCGTTTTCTACGCCCCCGCCATCTCCGCCGCCCTGGTCGGCAGCACGGTGCCCCTCCACCTCAACGCCAAAAGCGGCTCCCCCTCATTCCCCGCCGCCAGCGCCAGCGTCCTCATCAACCCCAAAGGCACCTCCGGCGCCACCGGCGACGACGGCCAGCTCCTCATCACCTCCATCGTCCTTGAGGACAACGACGTCATCATCACCGTCACCGGCTGTTTCGACACCGACAAACACTACGCCATCCACGGCCATCAGGAACTCAACCGCACCCTCTTCGTCCCGCGAACCCCGTCCTACTCCGGTCTCCGCCGCGACGTCGACCCCGACGGCCTCATGACCTTCCGCTTCCCCAAACCCGCCGAAGACGTCCACTTCTTCCACGCCGTCGGCCAATAAAAATCAAAAACCTCCCGTGGCAGAGCTCTACCTCTGCCACGGGAGGCCCTGCCCGGACGCTCAAATACCTGTCACATTCGACTGTCCGGTGTTCATCCACCCCCAGCAAAGGAGACAACGAATCCCTATAACTGTTCGAGCCTGTTGTTTATTTTGTGTCTAACGTGGCAGTGCAAACTGCCACGTTTTTTTTGTCTGCAAACAGACACCAAAGACACATCACCCGGCTGAAATGGTCAGCGGTAAACTTTGGACATGGCGCGGCGGGCGTCGATGTCAGCCTCGCGGCGCTTGATCGTCTCGCGCTTGTCCACGACATTCTTGCCGCGGCAGACGCCGAGCTCAACCTTGACGCGGCCCCTGGGCGTCAGGTAAAGGCGCAACGGAACAAGGGTCAGCCCCTTCTGTTCCTGCTTGGCCTGGAGCTTGAGGATTTCGCGGCGGTGCATCAGCAGGCGGCGCGAACGGAGGGACGAATGGTTGAAACGGTTGCCAAAGGCATACGGCGGAATCGTCACCTGGTGGAGCCAGAGCTCGCCCTTTTCAACGCGGGCATACGCGCCCTTCAGACCGCCCTCGCCGTGGCGGAGGACTTTGACTTCGGTGCCGACAAGCTCAATGCCGGCTTCGTATTTTTCAAGGACAACGTAGTCGTGGAAGGCCTTGCGGTTGTCGGCGATGGTGCCGGACTTGCGCGTGCGTGGTGTGGCGGGTTCAGCCATTAAAAGTCTTCGATGCGGCGGGCCAGAGCTTCCTGGCGGCGGGTGATCGCGTCGAAATCGACCTCGGCGATGATCTTGCCTTCGGCGATTTCGCGCAGGGCGATGTCGAGCTTGTCCTCGTCGGCATGCAGGAGCTTGACATAGGGGCGCATTCCCGAATTCAACTGGCGGACCCGTTTGGAGGTCAGGTTGACGAGGACGGGGACACTGGGGATGCGCGTTCTGGCTTTTTCGAGCAATTCAAGATTCACAGTCGAGGCTCCTTGTAAAAGTGAAGGCAAGAAGTATACGATTTTTTGAGGGTCGCCGTCAATCCGGTTGTTACAAAACGCCAGGGTCACAGCATTTATTTTTCCTTTGTTTTCGCTGTTTCTCGTCCCATAGGGACGAAATGTTGGTAGAAAATCGCGTTCTATAGTATTTTTGAACAACATTGGAACATGTGACTGTTGTAACAATCTGATATAGGTGGGGCGTGACCGCCGGGCGCGCCGGGCTTACGACAAGCTTGGATCCGCAAGGCCAGCGACAAAAAACAGAGAGTGTTCACTTATAGATAGATAGTGCGGTTTTTTGAAATGCGTTGAAAACAGCGGGTGTTTGTAGAGCGCGCCACAAACGGATGCTCCGATCAACCATCACATTGCTTTTGGACACCACTTTTGTACGCCGCGTAAAACGTCCCAAATGATGCCGTGTGTTGCTGTTGTCACGTTCAATCGCAAGCGTGTGTGCTTTTCCTGTCCGATGACGCCTAGGCGGTAAAACATCCGAAAAGCCAGACCAATTGTCGGTGTAAAAAATGCATTTCTTAAGGTGTTTTACCTTATTGTAAAGCTTTCGGAAGGTTGCAGAATCACGACGGCCGAGTACCCAGGCGAGAGTTTTCCGTGTGCCGCGATCAACGGCTTTGATGAGCCAAGATCCTCCATATCCGTAATGAACCGCGCGGCCGGAGTGGTCGGTCACTGTCGTGATCAAGGAATTTACCCAGCTCAGTGAAAATGACTGGCCGAGCTCATTCTTGACCTCAACCAAGGGCCGATCCGTGATGGTGCCGTAGCGCAGGGCGATTTTGCCGCCGGAACGGCTGGTGATGGTGTGCAGGCGCAATTGTGAGTTGAACTCATACGTGGGGCCAAGACGCGCGACAAGCTGAAAATTTTTGTAAGCCACCGTTGGCGACCCTGGGGGTACGAAATATTCCCTGATCAACTCCGCCGTCACTCCCGGGTACGGCGCATAGGTCAGATCCGGCCTGCGCTGGAATGAGAGTGTCTGGTTTTGAATGCTCACGGATGCCGTCGCGTTGTTCAGGTATTTGACCCACCATTGCACGGTTAAGGCCGCAAGCACCCATCGGCGCGATTTTTCGCCCGCGTTCATGACATTGTATGAATCGTCCAGCAGGTCATTGACAACCGCCATGGCCACCGCGGTGGGAAGCGCGGCCTCCACGAAGCTGCGGCCAAACACCACATCCGGATCAGCATGCTCGACAAGATTGACGTCATAGCCATGCGTCCATCCCTTGCCCATTCCGATGTCGAGATGGACGCGGCGCGAATCATAATGCCGCGACCATGTCATAGGCAGGGGGCCGGGAATCGTCATGTCAGCCACATCCTCGACAAACGCTCCCGCGGGCATAATCACGGGATCAGCCACAGCTTGCCCAACTCGTTTGGTGGAAACCCAGTTGAACAGATTGTCTCCTGAGTTTTGTTCCACTTTGGTGCTGCTGAAGCCGCCATTCAGTCCGCCTGCGATGATCATTCCCGTTGCATGGCCGTCGCCCTCCGGGCCATGCGATATATACCCGTACCCCTCCCAATCCTTCAATGTCACATTGCCCTTCTGAGGGAGCAGCAAGGTCTTGCCCTGTGCCACCAGATTTGCAAACTCAGCCAGCTTGTTCGCAGAATAATTGAGGAGTTTCGGTCGTATTTGCGTGTTATAATTTGCGGATGTCGCGAAATACACCGGGTTCACGCGCGCGGCAGTGGCCGCATTGGCGAGTTCAAGGATTTTCACCGTTGAAACAGCGGCCACGCCATTATTAAACTGATCCAAGACAGCGTGTTCCAATGCACTGGCAAAAAGCATGCGCCCGTCGAATTTTGTGGAATACGATGGCGAAAAAACAACGCAGTTCTTCATGTCAACATACGGCGCGCTTTCCTGCCCCGCCACGCCGATATTGTAAAAATAACGCCGGTGCTCCCCTGTCACGCGGTTATAAACCTCCGTGGCCAGCGCGGTCTGCGCAAGCCACTGCTGGCCGGCGATTTGAAGCGAACGGCTGATCAGGCCGCGATCCGACTGTGGCAAGCGGGGACGACGGCCATGGAGGCGCGCCAGCTCATCCGTCGCCCAATCGCGCATTCCCTGCGGGGCGTCCCCACCCATGCCCAAGGCGATCACATACACATTGTAGGACCCGCGGACAAGCGGATAATTCTCCGACCTGCTTCCCAGACCCGGGTGCTTCACGGTCAGCGCCAATGTCTCATCCTGAGGCGCAAGAAACGCAGACGCTGACAGCATGATGTCATCATCCAGCTTGACATGCGAGCTGAACGTGTTGTTGACACCCCGCGCATACGAAATCCACAAATGGCGCGCCGCAACCTCATCCAGCCATAAACTGACCGTTCGGTCGGCAAGCGCAAGGGTAAGCAGCGTGCGGCGGTCGTTTTGCTCGTCCGCACTCATCGCAAAAAAATTTTTCACGTTCCCCGCGGGCATTCCATGAAATGTCAGCGCGTCATTT
This sequence comes from Kiritimatiellia bacterium, assembly GCA_031550185.1. GTDB lineage: Bacteria > Verrucomicrobiota > Kiritimatiellia > RFP12 > JAVBOU01 > JAVBOU01. Next base: position 20,861 of record JAVBOU010000149.1, read on the forward strand.
GTGACATCCTGCGGCATGCGGCACGACCACGTGACGTCCAAGAAAATCGACGGCGGACGCATAGGGGTTTTCCCAAGCCTCCCTCAGGCGGTCGTAGAGCGTTCTCAAATGCTTCTCCAACAGGTCTTGGGCAATTCGTGTGACCGAATTGGCATCCACGGTTCCACCCGCCGCATTGATCAGCGCGTTGCGATCATAGGCCATGTCCGCGAGAATGTCGCGCGCATTCTCCCGCTTGTGGGGTTTGAAAGAAGGATCCAGCCAGTATTCCTGACCCTCCTGTGTGAATCCCACCCAATAGTGGTCGACACACAATGTCATGTCCTGAATGGCATTGCCGGTTCCAGTGACATTGGAATGGGGAATTTTTGCGAATGCCACAGTATTTGTGACATCACGCAACGTTTCCGAGGTGTTTTCCGTTTGAACAACCCCCAGCCAAGAGGCCGCGTCGTATCCGTGCGGCGTTCCCCCGACCGGGATGCGGAACCCGCCTTCTGAAACAGGCGCGTATAAAATCGTCGCCTCATGGCCGGAGGCCTTCAAAAGCGCAAGAAGCAGAAGGGCCTGATCCGCGTCATTGCCCTCTCGATCCAGCAGGGTACGCTCAGGACCGCGTAAAATGCCCGGATAAGGGGTGTGGCGAATATGGTCGCGCACAAACAGATAACACTTGCGCCAATCGCCATCAAGCCCGCGGGCAAGCTCTGTCAGCGGCTCCATCGTCGTTGGCTGTATGTGTCGGGTGAAATCCAGCGATATAGGCGTTGGCACATACGGCTGGGCAGGCATGTCGAGCGAGGCGGCGGGGATCAACGCGGAGGCCATCGGTTGCATGGCCGTATTTCCATTTGCCGGTTGTATGACAGGAGGTAGTCCAGCCGTGCTGATAAACCATCCCTTGGGGTCATCCTGCGCGACAGACGCGCAACTGCCAAAAACGACAAGACCGACGATTTGCAAAAACTTCTTCATTGCGCGCTCCTTTCATCCTGATGCGTCGGATTGCCCGCGGGTGTGAGCGTCTCCGTGACGCCTGCGCCGGTGGCGCCAATGGCCGTGTCAATCAGGCGGTCGTCGGCGTCGTAGCTGTAGATGATTGAGACCCCTGCGCCGGAATTTTGCTGCGCATTCATCAGCAGCATGGTGTTGCCGGTGTTGAGCGTTGATGACGAAAACGAATTGGCGATTGCGGTTTTTTCGGAAGCCGCCGCTCCCTTGTTCATGCGCAAAAGGATGCGGTTTTTGAGTACAGCGCGGCGATCCTGCAAGGAGACGGAAGTCGCGACCTCCACCTCACTCACGCGCGGAAAAACAGGGAGCAGTGTCACAGCCAGCGACACCCGCGCGGGATCGTAGTCCTCCGGCAACGCGCCTTCGGGCAATTCGCCCGGCGCCAGCACATCGAGCGTCCACAGCGGCGTGTAATCGGATGCAGGGGCGATGGCTTCGACACGGTTGCCCTCCGAGTCCATGAAAACCGTCTCGCGTGTTTCCGGGTCCTCAAAGACGAAGACCGGTTGTTCACCCTCCGCATCCACGGTGAAGGCGGAAAGAAAATTTTCGGACGTCAAACTGTCGGGCAAAAAGAAGACCTTGCCCGCATCCATTTCGATTGGAAACTCCTGCGGCAGCAACAACCACTGCGCCTCCTGCAACATGTCCCGCAAATCATCGGGCGAGGTGATTACCCGAAACGTGTCATCCGCCATGAGCGTGTGAACGCCCAAACAGGCTGCCAGAAAAAATCCCCGGCGAAACAATGAATGCCAAACTTGCTTTTTCATGCGACACTCCGATGCAGTGTGATGATGACAAAGTCACTTTGTGGCTTCGTGGGTAAAATACTACCATTTCACGCCCCGGGTCAAGCGATTTTTTTTGTTTGGAATATGCTAATTTTTTGCTTTCAATTTTCCCCGGAAACGATAACATGTTTTGTTCACAAAAATTTGCATGTTTATCAGCGCATGACGGGTTTCGAGCTTTTCACCAATTCTTACTTGGGAACCACGAATAATGGCATGCAGGAGAAAAATGAATGATTCGATGTTCCCGTTTTCCATTCGTGTTCATTCGTGGTTCCAGTCACAACGTCACAATGAAAACACTCTGTTGGCATGGCGATTTTGAACCACGAATGAACACGAATGCTCGATGTGTGCATGGAGCCCATGGGTTGCATTTGAAAACCTTTCAAAATGGGTTGCAGGATGAAAAATGAATTATTAGAGGTTCCTCGTGGCGTGGTAAAACCTCTGCCACGCACAATGTGTTTCCCCGGTTTGCGCGGCGTGTTATAATGCAACCAACACGCAAGGAGTTTCTATGAACCATCGTTTTATCATTGCGGCGTTTGTCGCAACGTGTTTTTCCTTTCAGGCGTTCGCGCAGAACGCGGACATGCGGGTCGACCACCGGGGGTTGATCGAAATCCCGGGCGTGCTGCGCGGGAACAGCGAGCACCACTGGGGCGCGGCGAATTTGACGGTCTTCGGACCAACGTGGAATTATTCGGCGCAGGATTACGCGCTGAAGAACATCAAGCGCACGGGCAATGACACGGAGATGACGCTGACCGGCGACCTCGATGTCGCCGGGACAAAGGTGCGCGTGGAGCAGCAGTCGAAGATGGTGAAGCGCGAAGACGGTTCCTCCGCGTTGCGCATGACGTGGTGCATGGTGCAGCCCGACGGCGCGGCGTTGAACGTGCAAAAGGCGTACGTGCAGTTTCCGTTCGCGGTGAACAACTTCGGCGGCGCGAAGGTCGTGGCGGATGGTGGCAACACCGTGGTTCTGCCACAGGAACCGGGTGAGATTCGTCCGTTTTACGGCACGAGCGGCATCACGATCAAGGGCCAGAACGACAAGGGCAAGGAGATCACGTTTCGGCTGACCGGCAAAAATCTCGCGATTGAAATCATGGACGGCCGCAAGGAGCGCAACCCGTACACCGCGTATGGCGTGCGCGTGGTGCTGCCGGAAACGAAGACCGCGAAGACCTCCGAAGTCACGTTTGAGGTCAACGCCGTGTTTCCGCCTTTCACGCAAACCGCGGGCGCGGAGTGGGTGGCGTTTCCGTTTGTGAACGACGTGAAGCCGGACTCGATTTTGGACTTCAGTTTTTTGAACGACGACGCGCCCGCGGGCAAGCATGGTCGCGTGATCGTCAAGGACGGCCACTACGCTTTTGAGAAGACCGGCAAGCGCGTGCGGTTCGTCGGCGCGAATCTCTGTTTCGGCTCGAATTTCCTCGAGAAGAACGAGTGCGACGCGCTGGCAAAACAATTCCGGCGCATGGGTTACAACACCGTGCGCTTTCATCACACCGACGTGTCGATGATGAAGGGCGAGTGGGATAATTGGAACGCGAAGCAGGTGCCGGTCGAAATCAATCCCGCGCAGCTCGACAAGCTCGACTACATGCTCCACGCCATGAAGCGCGCGGGGATTTACGTCACGTTCGACTTCTACGCCATGGGCCTGGTCGACGTCAATGGCAACGGCATCCGCGGCGAGCTCAAGGCGTTGCTGCCGATCGACGACGCCGTCTTCAACGCCTGGGCGAAGAACGCGCTCGCGTGGATGAACCACGTCAACCCCTACACCGGCCTCGCGTGGAAGGACGACCCCGCCATCATCAACATCTGCCCCGTCAACGAGGACTCCATCGCCTCCGTGTGGAACGACGCGAAGGATCGTTACAACGCGCTTTTCGACGAGTGGAAAAAAACAAATCCCGCCAACGGCCGCAACGACGACCAGCTCAAGGCGCGCTTCCTCACCGAGCTCAAGGTCGCGGCCAACCGAAAGGTCGAAAAGTTTTTCCGCGACAACGGCATCAAGGCGCTTGTCTCCGGCTCCAACTGGTGGAACACCATGGCGCAAACCTTTGAGCGCGACAGCCTCGACGTCGTTGATCACCACCAGTACGCCGACCATCCGTGGCCGCACTTTCTCCCGCGCCGCATGAATCAAAAAACCACCATGCGCGAGGGCAACCCGACCTACATGGTGCCGGTCATGATGATGCCCAACCGCATCTTCGGCAAGCCCTTCATCGTCACCGAATACAACTTCTGCCCGCCCAACCAATTCCGCGCCGAAGCCGGCGCCATGATGGGCGCCTACGCCGCATTGCAGGACTGGGACGCACTCTACCGTTTTGCCTGGTCGCACGACCCCAAAAACATCCGCGAGCAGCGCCCCATTGAGGGCTTTGACATCGCCACCGATCCGGTGTCCATTTTGACCGAGCGCCAAATCATGCTCATGTATGCGCGCGGCGACGTCGCGTCCGCAAAGAACCGCTACGTCTACGCCGTCACCATAAACGAGGCCACCGAACAGGGCATCGGCGACATGTGGGGCCGCGGACTCTTCCCCCACGCTTTCACCGCCCTCGGGCTCGTTTCGCAAATCGGCTCGCAAGTCGTCGACGGCAACCGCAGCGTGAGCGGCAAATTCACCGCCGTTGTCGCCAGCCAATCCCCCGCCGCCGCCGCTCTCTCCGGCAACGCCTTCACCGCGGTCAACGACCTTCCCAAAGTCACTGACATGACCTCCGACACTGGCGAGATCACCCTCAACAACAAACAGGGCGCCATTCGCATCGCGACCCCCAAAACCGCCTGCATCGCCGCGCCCGCAAACAGCGATCTCGCCGCCGGGCCGCTCTCCGTCAAGGACGCGACCACCTTCTGTTCCGTCTCCGCCTCCGCCATGGACAACCGCGATCTCACCGCCAGCCAGCGCGTGCTTCTCTTCCACATCACCAACGTCATCAACACCGACATGCAGTTTGCCGATGCCTCCATGACGCATCAGTTTTCAAACGGCCAACTTCCTTATCTTGCCAAAACCGGCGAAGTCGTTGTTGTCCTCAAAAACGCCAACCCCGGCCTCAAGCTCTATCCCCTCCAATCCGACGGCACCCGCCTCGCGCCGCTTCCCGCCACCTACGCCAACGGCGCCTATTTTCTCACCCTTGCCCTTCTCCCCGGCGCCGCGCAACCCACCATGCTTTACGAACTCGCCCGGTAAAGCTTTCCCAATCACCGTTGCCCGCCAGTATGGAGTGCGGCGATTTATCGCCGCTTTTCGCTGAGCCGAAATACTGGCTTCACTTGCATGTAGCGCGAAACCGGCATCATCGACATGTTGACCGAAAATAAAACGCTAACGGCAAAGCGGCGATAAATCGCCGCACTCCATAATAGACTTGTTGCAAAACC
>JAVBOU010000130.1:0-3686 GCA_031550185.1 Kiritimatiellia bacterium
TGTGCGTGCCTCTCTTTCGCCCCGGACAATTACTTGTCCCGCGGGGGGGGGCGGTGGCCGCCCCCCCCCCCCCCCCCCCAACGCGCTTTTGATTTCACAGCCGGCAGCCGGCGCCGTGTTATTTCACGATGTGCGTGCCGCTGACGAGACGGCGGGGTTTTTCGCCGGGGAGAAGGAGCGTGGCGGAGGTGCCGGGCGGGAGGATGATTTTGCCGGTGAGTTGGGTGGCAGAGGTGGGGCGCTGCCACGAGAGGGAGATTTTTCCGCGCGGTGTCAGGTGGGTGGCGCTGACACGGTGGAGGGTGTCGGGGAGCCAGGGTTTGAGGGTGATGTGGCGGAAGGCGGGTTGGTCGGATTGGAGGCCGGCGAGGTGTTCGGTCATCCACGCGTAGAGGTCGCCGAACATGATGTGGTTGCGCGAGCCTTCGCCGTCCCACGATTCCCAAAGTGTGGTGGCGCCTTGTTTGAGCCAGTGCGTCCAGCCGGGATATTCGGGCTGGGTGAAGAGGCGCCAGGCGAGGTCGGGGCGGCCGTTGTCGGCGAGGGCGCGGGGAATCCAGAAGGCGCCGAGAATGCCGAAGTCGGCGATGCAGTGGTTGGCTTCGGTGGCGGCGACGAGGGCGTTGACGGCCTTTTGTTTTTCGCGCGCGGGGACGAGGTCGTTGTACAGTGCGCAGGCGATGGCGGTGGCCTGGCCGTCGGCGTAAATGCCGTTGCCGCGGTAGAAGTTTTTGTGAAAGGCGCGGGCGACTTTTGCGGCGGTGGCGCGGAATTGTCTGGCCTCGGCGGGGCGGCGGGTGAGTTGGGCGAATTGGGCGACCAGATTCAGGCAGCGGCTGTAATAGGCGGTGGAGGTGAGGGCGGCGGGCGTCATGCGACTGTAGTCATAGGCGCACCAGTCGCCGAGGCCGAAGCCGAGGATGCCGTCGCGCGCAAGGGTGGCGCAGTAGTCGAGGTATTTTTTCGCGGGCTCGTAATAGCGCTTGAGGATGGCGAGGTCGCCGGTTTCGCGGTAGAGCGCCCAGGGGATGTGGATGAGGGCGCAATCCCACGCGGGGCCGCTGCCCCAGTTGAAGCCCCAGCCGCTGGAGGGGACGATGGCGGAGAGCTGGCCGTTGGCGCGTTGGGCGTCGACCATGGTGTCAAGCCACTCGAGGTAGTTGGGGGTGGCGGCGTAGGCGAAGAGTCCGGTGTGGATGGCGAGCTGGGCGTCGCCGGTCCAACCGTTTTTTTCGCGGTGCGGGCAGTCGGTGGGAATGCCGACGAAGTTGGAGCGGTAGGCGCGCAGGGTGATGTCAGCGAGGCGGTTGAGCGTGTCGTCGGAGGATTCGAAAGTGCCAACGGTGTCGAAGGAACTGCGCACGACGCGCGCATGGATCGTGACGCCGGGCGGGAGGTTTTCGGCCTGGATGTACTGGAAGCCGTGGTAGGTGAAGCGCGGCTCCCAAGTCTCGACGCCGTGGCCCTTGAGCGTGTAGCGGTCGGTCTGAAATTCGCCGGTGCGGCAGAAGACGTTGATCTTGCTGGTGTCGAGTTCGCCGGCGTCGTTGAGGCGCTCACCGTAACGCAGGACAACCTCGTGGCCGGCCGGACCTTCGACGCAGAGTTGCGCCCAGCCCGCGATGTTTTGGCCAAAGTCGTAGAGCGCGACGCCGGGCCGAAGGGTGCGCACGGAGATTGGCGCGAGCGTGTCCATCACCTTGCACGCGGGCGCGGTTTGCGCCTCGAGGAGGCCGCCGGGGCCCGGGACAATCGCCGCGTTTGGCCAGGCCGAATCGTCGAAGCCGGGCGCGTCCCAGCCGGTGCGCTCCTCGCGCGCGTCGTAAAATTCGCCGTTACGCAAGCCGTCGAAACGCACCGGGCCCTCGGCGACGCGCCAGTCGGGATCAGAGCAGAGGCGCAACATTTTGCCGTTTTGGAGGCGGATGTCGAGCTGCGCGAAAAGTTTCGGATAGTCGCGCCAGACCGCCTTGTCGAAGTGCCAGACCTCGGCGGTGTGGCAGTTGTACCAGCCGTTGCCGAGCATCACGCCGATCGCGTTCGCGCCCTTGCGGAGTTGCGCCGTGACGTCGTGCGTGACGTAGCGCACGCGGCGGTCGTACTGCGTCACAACGGGATCGAGCACGTGGTCGCCGGTCTTTGCGCCGTTGATCCGCGCCTCAAAGAATCCGAGTCCGCAAATCCGCAGCGTCGCGCTCGCGGGTTTCGCGTCGAGCGTGAACTCCCGCCGGAAGAGCGGCGCGGGTTTGACGGGTTTGCTCCAGTCCCCCATCACCGCGTCCGCACGGCCGATCCAAAACACGTTTTTCGAAAAAGCAAAAGGTTTCATACGCAACTCCTCAAGGTCGCATCACAGTACCAACTTCGCGGCGGCGTGTCCAACACCGGTGGCGTGGCAAGGGTGTTGTCGTTGTGGTCGATGTTGTCGACGTTGTCGACATCAACACTTGCAAAACCAGGCCGTCGGGAGTAGACTTTCCGGTCATGAAAAGCGATTCCTCCATCGAGACGACAGCGCCGGAAAAAGTCGGGTTTCTCCATCTCCGCCTGCGTCCGTCACGGCTGCTGATTCTCGTGGGATTATGCGCGACGCTCGGAACGCTGATGGGGTTCCTTGGCGCGCACCATTGGCTGCTCGATCTCTTCGCGCACTTCCGCATCCAGTATTTCACCGTGCTTCTGGCGATCGGCGCGATTCTTTTTCTCCTTCGCCTGCGCGTGTGGGCCGCGGTGTTTGTCGTGATGTCGGCGGTGAACTTCGCGCTCATCGCGCCGTTTTACTGGGGCGCGCCAACCGCCACGGCGAGCGCGGGCGAGACGTTGCGCGCGCTGCTGATCAACGTCAACCGCCGGTACGGCAATCCGCAGAAGGTGCTCGACACGATCCGTGCGTACAACCCGGACATCATCGTGTTGCAAGAGGTCAGCGCGTCGTGGCTGCGCGTCATGACGCCCGCGCTCGCCACCGACTACCCGCACTCCGAAGACGCGCCGCGCGACGACAACTTCGGCATCGCCTTCTGGAGCCGCCACCCGCTCCCCACCCTCGCGGTGCTCTACACCGGCGACTTCGAGGTCCCCACCATCATCGCGGAGCTCGAAACGCCGCGTGGCAACTGCATGATCCTTGCCACGCATCCGGTTCCGCCCATGGGAAAATTGTATACAAAAAACCGCAACGATCAGCTCGCCGAACTCGCCCGCCGCTCGCGCCACACCGACGTGCCGCTCGTGCTGATGGGCGACCTGAACGCCACGCCGTGGAGCGCCGCCTTCAAAAGTTTGCTTCGCGAATCGGGCTTGAAAAACGCCTCGCAAGGCCGCGGACTTTATCCCACATGGCCGACCTTCATGCCGTTGTTGCGGATTCCCATCGACCACTTTTTGCACACGCCGGACATCGGCATCGTCTCGCGCCAAACCGGCCCCGGCGTCGGCTCCGACCACTTCCCCGTGATCGTCGATTTCACGCTTCCGGCTCCGGCTAAAACCGTGCAACAGTAATTGTGGCGTGGCAAAGGTCATGCCACGCCACAAAAGCCTTGCGCCCCAACGGGGCAGGTCAATTTTGAGCGACCGCGCTTTCATGTCGTAGACGTGTTCAAAAATTAAACATGGAGGGCGAGCGTCCTCGCGAGCCGCAACAGGAGGGTTTCCGCAAAAGATATGCGGCCATTCAAAAAATC
>JAVBOU010000136.1:0-7092 GCA_031550185.1 Kiritimatiellia bacterium
GCGCAAACTGCTTGGTGAGGGCTCTGAAATGAACCTCCGAAATGTGAGAATGTTTGAGATACTTGTTTTTCATGGAAATCACCTGTGTTTTAACACGTGTTGTTGAAGATTTCCACTCTAAACTAGTCTTGAACCAAAAATTATTTTGCGCGCAACATGGTGGCAACGCGTTTGAGTCTGCCACAGGTGGTGTCGCGGCCAAGGACTTCGAGAAGTTCGAAGAGACCGGGGCCTTCGGTGATGCCGCTGACGGCGACGCGGATCGGATGAACGAATGCGCCGAGGGTTGCGCCGCGTGAGAGCGCGAGTTGCTCAACCGCGGCGTGAAGCGTTTCGTGGCAGAAGTCAGGCATTGCCACGAGAAGCTTTTCAACGGCATCCAAGAGGTCGGCGGTGCCTTCGGGCTTGAGGCGTTTTTCAACCGCGGCCTCGTTCATGGGATAGTCTTCGGTGAAGAAGTAACGGCAGTTTCCGGGGACTTCGGCGTAGTATTTGGTGCGCGGCTGGAGGAGCGCGGCGATGACGTTGAAGCGGTCGGGCGCGACGTGCGAAATGTCGATCGCGTCGGCGGCGAGGCGGTTGCGGAGTTCGGCGGCGAAGGTGTCGAGCGGGAGCTGGCGGATGTATTCGCCGTTCATCCAGGCGAGTTTTTTGAGGTCGAAACGCGCGGCGCTGGACTTGCAGCGGTCGAGGGTGAAGAGCGCGGTCATCTCGTCGCGGGTGAGGAGCTCACGGTCGTCGCCGGGCGCCCAGCCGAGAAGGGCGAGGAAGTTGAAGAGCGTGTGCGGGAGGAAGCCCTGCTCCTTGAACTCGCCGACGAACGCGGCGCCGTCGCGCTTGGAGTAGGGTTTGCCCTGGTTGTTGACGATCATGGGCAGGTGCGCGTAGGCGGGCGGCTCGACGCCGAGGGCGCGGAAGAGCTGGATATGCTTGAAGGTGTTTTCCACATGGTCGTCGCCGCGGATGATGTGGGTGATTTTCATATCGACGTCGTCGACAACGTTGGCGAGGTGAAAGACGGGCGCGCCGTCGGAGCGGACGATGACGAAGTCCTGCGTGTCTTCGGCCTTTTTGCGGATGCGGCCTTTGACGAGGTCGGTGTATTCGAGGGTGCCTTCCTTGGGCATTTTGAAGATGATGCATTCGCCGGCGCCGCCCTTGTTGTCGCGGTAGGCGAGGCCCTGGTCGAGGAGCTGCTGCGCGACCTGGAGGTGGCGCGCGGTGTATTGGGACTGGTAGACGGGTTCCTCGTCGAAGTTGAGGTCGAGCCACGCCATGCAGTCGAGGAGCGTTTGGATGGCTTCGCTGGTGGAGCGTTCGCGGTCGGTGTCTTCGACGCGGAGGAGGAACCGGCCGTTGTGGTGGCGGGCGAAGAGCCAGTTGAAGATGGCGGCGCGGATGTTGCCGATGTGGACGTTGCCGGTGGGGCTGGGTGCGAAGCGGACGCGTACGGACATGAGATGCTCCTTGGGAAAAGGAGGACAGTATAGTGAATGGCGCGTGAAAAATAAATGGAAATGCGAAACCGCGCCGTGGCAGAGGTCATGCTCTGCCACGGCGCGGTTTTTGGGGTGTGTTGTTACGCGACGGCGATGGCGATTTTCTGCGGGGCTTCGGTGGGTTGAAGGGGAAGCTCGAGGGAGAGGATGCCGTTGGTGAGTTTGGCCTTGATGTCGGAGGTTTGGACGGCGTTGGGGAGCTCGAAGCGGCGTTCAAAGGTTTGCTCGCCGTGGCGCCGGGTGGTGCGGACGCCCTTGAGGGTGAGTTCACCGGCCTTGACGGAGACGTCGAGTGTGGCGGGATCGACGCCGGGGATTTCGGCTTCGAGAAAGAGGGATTTATCGTCGGACCAAGTATGGACGCGGGGATAAACCGGGGCGGGGGCGCCGAAAGCGCGGACGAGAGGATCGCTGCTGCAACCGATGAAGTTGTTCAAGAGCGCGGAAGAGGTGGGGTAGAGGAATTTCATGTGTGTTATTCTCCTTGTTGGGTGATGCGGAAAATGCCGCAACTGGCACCTGTAAATGCAAGGCATGTGCCAGCGAAACAGAGCCTAAAAATGAGTCGAATTGGCGCACTTAACGAGTAAAATGTGACGTTAAGCGTAGTTTTGGCGCAAAAAATACACCGACGGTATTTCGTTGAATCCGTCGGTGTAGTCGGTGTCATCGACAGCGCTATTTGATCGTATATCGCGTGGATTTGGTGAGCGCCTTCCAGAGCTCTTCGGGCGTGGAGGCGGCGAGCATGAGGTCGCGGTTGGGCTCTTTGGAGAAGGCGGCGGTGAGGCCGGACATGAGGCGGAGGTAGAAGGCGCTGACCGCGGTGGGGATGGTGACGAGGAAGATGAGTTTGGCGAGGGTGCCGTTTTCGTCAAAGGGAATGCCGGCGGGCGAGGTGGCAACGGCGAGGGTGAGGCCGCCGCCTTCGACGCCGCGAAGGTGGGGGAAGGCGAGGCCGTCTTCCATGACGGTGGAGAGGATGGCTTCGCGTTCGAGGATGCCCTCGATGAGTTTGTCGGCGGAGTCGATGAAGCGGGCGCTTTGCATGAGCTCGGCCATTTGGGTGATGGCGTCCTGCTTGGTGGTGGCGGTGATGTGGGGGAGCATGAGCGTGGGGGCGGAGAAGCGGGAGATGCCGGTTTTGCGGGGATCGGTGCGGGAGGGTTTTTCGCCGACCCAGCGCGGGGCGTCTTCTTCCTCGCAGAGGAGGCGGGCGCAGGAGGGGCAGGATTGGAGGGTGGCGGCCTGGCGGACGGATTGGACGAGGCCGATGGGCAGGCGCATGCCGCAGACGGCGCAGCAGCCGTCGTGCACGGGGGACATGACGGTGTGGTCGCGCTGGTAGAGGCGGGTGAAGAGGCCGCGGATGTTGATGGGGAGCTCGGCGGTCATCTTTTCAATGGAGGTGTTGAGGGCGTCGAGATGGGAGCCGTCGCCGGTGGTGCGGTGTTCGTCGCGGGTGAGGATGAGTTCCTGGAGCTGGGTGAGCTGGTTGATGATGTTCTTCATAAGGAGGGTCACGGGTTGAGCATGTTGGCGAAGGCGGCGATGTGGGCGGGCGTGGTGCCGCAACAGCCGCCAATGAGGCGGGCGCCGGCTTTGAGGAGAAGAGGGATTTTGGCGGCCATGTCAGCCGGGGATTCGTCGTACACGGTGTGGCCGTCGCGGATGACGGGCATGCCGGCGTTGGGCATGGCGAGGATGGGGATGTCGCCGGGCAGGACGCTGCGGAGACGGGGAATGATGTTGAGCATGTGGTCGGGGCCGAGGCCGCAGTTGGAGCCGATGATGTGGGCGCCGGCTTCGAGCGCGGCGCGGGCGAAGTCCTCGGGCGTGACGCCCATCATGGAGGCGTAGCCGCCGTCGGGCCGCGGGTCGAAGGTGAAAGAGGCGATGACGGTGAGGGGCGTGGCCTGGCGCGCGGCCTGAATGGCGAGGCAACATTCCTCAATGGCGGTCATGGTTTCGACGATGACCGCGTCGGCGTCGCCCTCGTGGAGCGCGACAGTCTGGCGGGTGAAGGTATCGAGAAAGGCGTCGGGAGATTCGTCGCCATAGGGTTCGAGAAACGCTCCGGTGGGACCCATCGAACCGAGGACGTAGCAATCATCGCCGGCGACTTCGCGGGCGAGGCGGGCGGCGGCGCGGTTGAGTTCCTCCAGGCGGTCGAGGAGGCCGTAGTGGACGAGTTTGTAGCGGTTCGCGCCGAAGGAGTTGGTTTCGAGGACGTTGGCGCCGGCGGTCTTGTAGCAACGGTGGATGTCGCGGACGTCGTCGGGGCGGTTGACGCACCAGAGTTCGGGGCATTCGCCGGGCTGGAGGCCGCGCTCGTGGAGGAGGGTGCCCATCGCGCCGTCAAAGAGCAACGGGGTTTTCTGCGCCTGGAGGTGAAGAGGTGTAAGCATGGTGTGTTGTGAGTGGAATATGATGCGCGATGAAAGGCAAAAAGTCAATTGCTTTGCTTCAAAACCATCACGCCGTACGGTGGCAGCGTGACAGTGCCGGCCACGGTTTTGCCGGAGAGCAGGTCGACGCGCGGCGCGGCGCCGAGGAGGGCGGCGCGGGGTTCGTTGGCGTAGTTGCAGACAAAGGTGAAGACGCCGTTGGCGTTTGCGCGGGTTTGCGCGGCCACGCCGTCGGGCTGCTCGGCGTCGAGCGCGCGCGGGAGTTTTTGGCGCGCGATGAGCTGGCCGTAAAACGCGTCGAGCAAGTCGCGCCCGCCGTCCGCGGCGATGTACCACGCCTCGCCGTTGCCGACAGTGTTGACCGTGACGCACGGTTTGCCCGCGTAAAAATCGCGGCCATACGTGGCAACAACCTGCGCGGTTTCGGCGTGGATGACGTCGCAAATATTTTTGAGCGAGAACTGGCCGCTGAGTCCGGCGGGATTGCCTTGCGCGAAGTTGGCGGCGTTGGTTTCGTCGTCGTAAAGGTAATCAATTTCTTCCGCCCAGATGCCGAGCAATTTGCGCAACGGACCCGGGACGCCGCCCTGGAAAACCAACCCGCTGTCGTCCGCAATGCCGGTGAGCCACGTCGCGACAAAGACGCCGCCGCGGGTCACAAATTGCTCAACGCGCTCCGCAAATCCTTTGCGCAGCAGATAGAGCGAGGGCGCGATGACGACCGCGTAATCGTCGAGACGGCAATCGCCGTTGATGATGTCCACGCCGACGCCGCGCTTCCAAAATGGGCGGTGGTGCTGCGTGCAATGCGTGAAATAATCCTTTGCGTTTTTCGACGGGCCCGCGGAGGCGTCGAGCGCCCAGCGCGCGTCCCAGTCGTAAATGACCGCGACCTTTGCGGGCGTGGCCGCGCCGACGACCGGCGCGAGCGCCTGCAGGTCTTTGCCGACCTGCGCGACTTCCTGGAACATGCGCGTCTGCGGCGTTTGTTTCGCGCCGACGTGGTCGATGACCGCGGCGTGGAATTTTTCGCTGCCGCCGCGGCCTTTGCGGATTTGGAAATACTGCACCGAATCCGCGCCATGTGCAACAGCCTGGATCGACTTGAGGCGATGCACGCCAGGGCGCAACAAACGGTTGATGGGTTTCCAATTCACCGTCCCTGGCGCGGATTCCATGAGCAGGAACGGCTTGCCGCATTTCAGCGAGCGGTTCAGGTCGTGCCACATCGCGCTCGAGGCGGCGAGGCCTTCCGGATCCGGACGGTCGTGATAATCGGGATAGCTGTCGAACGAGACGACGTCGAGATGCGGCGCAAACCGCCAGTAGTCGAGGCCTTCGTAAAACCCCATCGTGTTGATGCACACCGGCACGTCCGGCGTGTGCTGGCGCAGCGGCGCGGACTCGGCGAGAAAAAAGTCCACCGTCTGGTCGGTCGTGAAGCGTTTCCAATCCAGCCGCATTCCCTCGACCGACGGATCAATCGTCATGATCTGATCCCACGCCGTGAACGTGTGCGCCCAGAATCCCGACCACCACGCCTGGTTCAGCGCGTCGAGCGTCTTGTATTTCGCCTGCAGCCACTTTTGAAACGCCGCGTAGCAAAGCGGGCAGTGGCACGTGCCGCCGTACTCGTTCGACACATGCCACAACGCCAGCGCCGGATGCTTCGCATAACGCCGCGCCAGCCGCGCATTCATCTCCGCGCACTTCGCGCGGTACACCGGCGACGTGAAGCAATGGTTGTGGCGCGTCTGTTGCACCTCGCGCAACGGCTCGAGGTTGCCGCCCCAGCCGCCGCCCTGGCACGGCGGCGACATGCGCCGGATCTCCGGATATTTTTTCGCCATCCAATTCGGCTTCGCGCCGCTCGGCGTCGCCAGCACCGCGGCCATGCCCTGCTTCGCGCAGCGGTCCATGACCTCGTCCAGCCAGCCAAACTCAAACCGTCCCTCCTCCGGCTCCAACGCCGTCCACGCGAAAATCCCGATCGACACGGAGTTGATTCCGGCCAGCGGAAACAACCCAAAATCCTCCTCCACCGTCCCCGGCACGTGGCGCCACTGGTCGGGATTGTAATCGCCGCCATGCAGCATGAACGGAAACTTTTGGTTAAACGGCCCGAAACTTTTCATGATCAATCTCCAAGATGTGTGTTGCTTAAAACCCGTTCATCACCCGAATGAAATCCGGCAGCGCAACCTCGGGTTCCGCCAGCTCCGGATGCCATCGTTTTTCCCACTCAAACGTGTGCCAGCCGTCATACCCATGCGTTGTCATCACGTCAAAAATTTGCTTCAGCGGAATGTCCCCCTCGCCAAACCGGCACAGCGCGTGGCCGCCCTCCGGCGTTGTCACCGAGTCCTTCCAATGCGTGTAACGCACATGCGCGCCGATGTTCGCCCACGTCGTTTCCGGCGACTCATGCGCCACGCGGTACGGATGATGCGTGTCCCATAAAAGCTCCACCGACTTCGGGCAACCCGCCATCTCCAGCGCTGCCCGCAGCGGTTGCGTCGCCACCCAGTCGTCATGCGTCTCCACCACAAACACAATGCCCGCCTCCTGCGCGATCCGCGACGCGTGGCAGAGCGTCTGCGCTGCCACCGGCAACGCCGCCTCCAGCGCCACGCCATGCAAACCGCCGCCAAAAATCCGCACAAACGCCGCGCCCGCCTCCCGCGCCATTTCCGCATACGCCGCCATTTCATCCTGCGACGCCTGCCGCGCCTCCGGCGTCGGGTCAAACATTTTCGCGCCGCTCGACAACGCCGGAATCACCAGCCCCGCGTCGCGCATCCGGCTCGTGGTTGCCGCGATTTCGCCTTTCGAAAACGCCGGCGACTTTCGCAAATCCATCTCCCCGAAATAACCGCGAAAATCAACCCCGGCATAACCGTATTCCTTCGCGCGCGTGACAATTGTTTTCAAATCCCAATCCGGGCAACCGAGTGTGGTGAAGGCAAGTTTCATGGCCGCCATTTTAAGGTTTCCCAACGCCTGGCGCAAGCCCGTCTGTGGCGTGGCAGAACCTCGGCCACGCCACAGCAATTTTGAACCACGAATGACCACGAATAAACACGAATTTTTGATGTGTGCATGGAGGGCGAGCGTCCTCGCGAGCCGCACGAAGAGGCCCGGTTGATTAGCGGAATAGTCGCAAATTTTTGCTGAAACCATCCTGT
>JAVBOU010000226.1:0-9543 GCA_031550185.1 Kiritimatiellia bacterium
TTGTGATATCGTTGTCGTCGATTTTTGGATGATTTCGGGGTGTAGCGCAGCCAGGTAGCGCGTCTGCCTTGGGCGCAGAAGGTCGCGAGTTCAAATCTCGCCGCCCCGACCAATTAAAAGCCTGTTTTTCCGAGGAAAAACAGGCTGTTAATTGTCGGGGCGCGGCGGTTAGTTGTTTTCGTCGAGCATGGATTCGCCGATGTTGAGGCAGTCCTCTTTGAGGCGGCGGTAGATGTTGAGCATGTCCATGATGGCGACGATGGTGAGGGGGTTGGCGGGCTCGTTGGAGGAGGGCTCGGAGAGGCGTTTCATCTGGGCGTTGCGGATGGATTTGATGTCGGCGGTGATGGTGGAGGAGTCGGAGCGGATGTGGGAGAGGGCGTCGGGGGCGTGCTGCTTGCCGGCCTTGAAGGCGGAGGTGACGGTGGTGTGGAAGGCGGCGCATTTGTCGTGGAGGGAGATGATTTCCTCGCGGCAGGTGTCGGGGAGGATGAAGTTGTGCTTCTTCATGCGCAGGACGGTTTTGAGGAGGGCGACGACTTCGTCGGAGACGGATTCGTATTCGTCGGCGACGCGCAGGAGCATGCGCGCGCGGCGGGCGACGTCGGTGGAAAGGTGGGAGGACATGACGGTGCCGAGGAAGGTGGAGACCTGGTGCTGGATGGCGTCGAGGTCTTCCTCGCTTTGGAAGAGGGAGTTTTCGAGTTCGTCGTTGT
Organism: Kiritimatiellia bacterium; assembly: GCA_031550185.1. Classification (GTDB taxonomy): domain Bacteria; phylum Verrucomicrobiota; class Kiritimatiellia; order RFP12; family JAVBOU01; genus JAVBOU01. Next base: position 717 of record JAVBOU010000226.1, read on the forward strand.
CGACGCCGGCGACGAAGAAGGCGCGGAAGCGGATGAGCATGTCGGCGGCGACGTCGGACATGTTTTCGACTTCTTTGCGGGCTTGCTCGACGGCGAAGACGGGGGCGATTTTCTTTGGGTCGAGGATGGCCAGGCGGGTGCGTTCAGCGCCCTTGGGGTCGGGGACGAGGAAGCGGATGAGGCGGGTGAACCATTTGACGAAGGGGAAGAAGATGATGGTGTTGGCGACGTTGAAGGTGGTGTGGACAAGGGCGATGGGGATGGTGATGCCGGGGAGGGTGCGGATGATGTCGCCGGTGGGGCCGGTGGTTTCGACGACGTCGCTCATGGCGGGGAAGAGGTGGTGGAAGGCGGGGACGAGGACGGGGAGGAAGAAGGGAATGAAGATGAGGACGCCGATGACGTTGAAGAGGGTGTGGGCGAGGGCGGCGCGGCGGGCCTCGGTGGTGGCGCCGAGGGAGGCGAGCCAGGCGGTGGCGGTGGTGCCGATGTTCATGCCGAAGACGAGGGCGGCGGCGGTCTCGAAGGTGATCATGCCGTTGTAGGCGAGGTTGACGGAGATGGCGGTGGCGGCGGAGGAGGACTGGATGATGGCGGTGAGGATGAGGCCGGCGAGGACGCATTTGATGAGTCCCCAGACGGAGTTGGCGTGGAAGAGGGCGAACCAGCCTTTGAAGGCGGGGTCTTCGTGCAGCGGCTTGAGGCCGTCGTTCATGAGCTGGAGGCCGTAGAAGATGAGGCCGAAGCCGAGGAGTGCCATGCCGGTGTAGCGGATGCGCTCGTTTTTGGCGAAGATGTAGATGAGGGCGGAGAGGGCGGCGAAGGGGAGGCCGTAGTTGCCAACCTTGGGAAGGAAGGCGACGAGCCAGGCGGTGACGGTGGTGCCGATGTTGGCGCCGATGATGACGTTGATGGCCTGGCTCAGGGTCATGAGTCCGGCGGTGACGAGGCCGACGACCATGACGGTGACGACGGAGGAGGATTGGACGATGCCGGTGACGACGGTGCCGGTGAAGATGCCGGCGATGCGGTGGTTGGTCACGGAGGCGATCATTTTGCGCAGGCGCTGGCCCGCGACGGTTTGAAGGCCTTCGGAGAGGTGGCTCATGCCGAGGAGGAAGAGACCGAGGCCGCCGGCGACGTTGACGAGGATGTTGAACATAGGGCAGAGGGGATGGGGGTTAGGCGGACTGGAGCGGAAGTTTTTTCAAGACGTCGGCGACGCAGATATCCCAGTAGTCCCACGTGTGCGCATGGTCGGGCGATTCGTCATAGGTGTGGCGGATGCCGAGCTTGGAGAGCTCCTTGGTCATGCGGAGGTTGGAGTTGCAAATGAATTCAAAATCCTTCGCGCCGCAATAGAGCGCGAGCGATGGGAGCTTTATTTTTTCCGCGACCCGTTTGTGCAAAAGGTGATAGAGATCGGCGTCAGTGTTCTTCGGGGATTTCTTGCCAAAAATCCACGCCGATTCGGGCGCGAAGTTTTTGTAACATGACTCGATGTCGAGTGCGCCGGAAAAGGAGGCGGCGCTGGCGTAGCTTTCAGGCTTGGTCAGCGCCAGCAAAAACGCGCCGTAACCGCCCATCGAGAGACCGGCGGCAAAATTGTCCGCGCGCTTCGACGACAGCGGAAAGAACGCGCGCATGGCCCGCGGCAGTTCTTCGGTGAGATAGGTGTAATATTTTCCGCCGGCCACCATGTCGGTGTAGAAGCTGCGATTCACCGCCGGCATCACGACCGCGACCTGATACTGCCGCGCGTGGTGCTCGATCGCCGAGTAACGGTGCCACGCGGTGTGGTCGTCCGACAGCCCGTGCAAGAGCCAGAGACACGGCAGGGCCTTTGTTTTCGGATTTTCGGGCAGAATGACGTTGATGCCGCACTCAATGTTGAGTACCGACGATTTGTAGCAAGTCTGGAAAAAGGCCATATACGTTGTCTCCGGAAATTGCCGAAAAAGTATAGCAAAGGAGTCGCGTACAGGCGAACGGAAAGTTGTTTTGCATGTTGCGTCACAATTCATGACACAGAAAAACAACTCCGCGCCATTAACTCCGCCGTCATCGACCGCCTCTTCCGAGCTGCCACGCGCGGCTTTTGGAGTTTCACAGCGGGGGCTGTTGGGTGAGGGTGATGCGGGTGAGGTTGTGGAGGTGGCAGAGAGCCAGGGCGAAAGCGTCGGCTTCGTCGTTTTGGGGAAGCGCGGGAAGGTGCAGGAGGTTTTGGATCATGTGCTGGATTTGCTCTTTTTGAGCGGCGCCGTTGCCGACGACAGCCTGCTTGACACGACGGGGTTCGTATTCGTAGACGGGGAGTTGGAAGCGGGCGCATTGGGCGATGGCGGCGCCGCGGGCTTCGCCGAGGATGAGGGTGGTCTTGAAGTTTTTGGAGAGGAAGACGGATTCGATGGCGGCGGCAAGGGGTTGGTGTTCGGCGATGACGGATTCGAGCTGGCGCTGGATGTTGAGGAGGCAGGCGGAGTGAGGGAGGTCGGGCGGGTTGCGGATGCGGCCGGCGTAAAGGGGGATGTGGCGGTTGCCGATGAGTTCGACAACGGCGAGGCCGGTGGAGCGGAGGGAGGTGTCGATGCCCAGGATGCGCATGGGTTATTGGGGTTGCGGAAGTGGTTCGGGGGCGCGGTCGGTGGAGGGGGTGCGGAGGCCGTCGATGAGGGCGGTGAGGAGGTCTTCCTGGGTGATGAGGCCGCGGAGGTGGTTGTGGCGATCCTTGAGGAGGAGCATGCCTTCGTGGTGGATGCGCATGAAGGGGAGAAGGTCGTCGGCGGGGGTGTGCATGTCGACGATGCGCGCGGGGTGCATGAGGTCGCGCACGGGCGTGTCAAGGGCGGTTTGGCGGGCGATGTCGGAGAGCTGGACGACGCCGAGGCAGAGGGGCGGATTGGCGCCGGGCTGAAGCACGGGGAAACGTGAGTGGCGGGCGGAGAGGGCGATCTCGCGGCAGTCGGCAAGGGTGTGTTCGGGGCCGACGGAGATGATTTGGGCGAGGGGCGTCATGAGCTGCCAGGCCTGCTGGAGCTGGAGCTCGAGGACGCGGTTGATGAGGAGGCGCTCGAAGGGGGAGATGTTGCCCTGGGCCTGGCTGTCGCGGACGAGGATCTTGATGTTGTCGCGGGAGACGAAGGGGGAGCGGGTGTCGCTTTTGCGGCGGGGATCGAGGCGGATGGTGATGAAGGCGATCGCGGCGGCGATGGGATAGAAGAGGAAGTCGACAACGCGGAAGACAGGCGCAAGGGGCAGGATGCGGCGCAGGGGATGGGCGGTGGACCACACCTTGGGGAGGTATTCGCCGAAGATGAGCAGGACGATGGCGGCGACGGGCGCGGCGAGGGTCTGGCCGGTGGCGCCGGCGGCGCGGGCGCCGATGTTGGCGGCAAGGGTGGAGAGGACGACGTTGGCGATGTTGTTGCCGACGAGTGTGGTGGCGAGGAGGCGATGGGGCTGGCCGAGGAGGTGGGCGATGTATTCGGCGCGCCGCGAACCGCCGCGAACGAGGTGGAGGAGGCGGTGGCGGTTGATGGAGAGGATGCCGGTCTCGAATCCGGAGAAGAAGGCGGAGGCGAGCATGAAGACGGGGAAAAAGATGAGCTCGATGGGAATGTTCATGACGCGGGCGTGGCCTCCTCTTCGGACAAAGGCGCGTCGCCGTAGGGATACTCGAGCAGGAGCTGGAGGATGCGGCGCTTGCGGCGTTTGGTGACAGTGACGCGGCAACCCTGGGCGACGATGGACTGGCCGGAGCGCGGAAGACCGGCGGCGTGCAGCGTGACCCAGCCGGCGATGCGGTCGGAGTCGTCGGCGGTGAGGTCGGTGCCGAGTTCGTGGTTGATGGTGTGCAACGGCGTACTGCCCTCGATGAGATAACGGCCAGGACCGGCGGGTTGGATTTCGAGGTCGTCGAGCTTCTCGGTTTCAACGTCCTCCATGATGATGTCGAGGATGTCACCGCGCGAGATGATGCCAGCCGTGCCGCCGTATTCATCGACCACGCAGGCGAGCCGGTGTCCGCCGCGCTTGAAAGAAATCAGCAAGTCGTCGAGCGAAAGGTTTTCCGGCACGAAAAAAGGCGTGGAGAGCGCGGCGCGCAACTCGCGGTCCGGGTCGAGCAAAAACTTCGGCACGTCCAGGAGCGACTCGATCGCGTCGGGCGTGCGGTTCCACACCGGCAGGTAGTGATACTCCGCCTCGCGCGCGGTCTGTTCGTGGATCTCCGGCGGGTCGCGCAGGTCGATGCCCACAAGATCCACGCGCGGCGTCATCACGTCCGAGACCTTCAGCTCGCTCAGCCGCAAAATGCCCGCCATCATCGACTCCTCGTCCGGATCCAGCACGCCCTGCTCCTGGCCCACCTCCACCAGGGTCATCAGCTCCTTGTCCGTCACCGCGCGCGACTCCGGCCGCTGTTTCGGCGACATCGGCCCGCTCAACCGCTGCAGAAGCCAGCACAGCGGATGCAGCACCGGCTGGATCATGGACAGCACCTTCGACATCACCGGCGCCAGCCGCAGCGCGTGCGTGATCGCCAGTTGCTTCGGCGAAATCTCGCCAAAAATCAGCAGGATTACCGTCAGCGTCGGGATGGCGATCATCTCCGCGTAGCGCGGCGTGAAATACGTCGCGACGAGCGCATACCCCAAGCTCGCGATCAACACATTGGCCAGCGTGTTGCCCACAAGGAGCACCGACAGCGTCGACGCCGGATCCGTCAGCAACTGCGTCACCCGCCGCCCGGCCGCCGCGTCCTTGTCGCGCAACCGCTGGATCTGAATCGGCGACAGCGAAAACAACACCGTCTCGCAGGCCGAAAAAAAAGCGGACAAACCAAGCAAGACCGTCAGGCAACAAAAGAGAATCACATTCATGCGGGCGAACCGCGGTCAGCCGCGGTTCTCAACATCCTATTCGCTATCCAACCGGTCGCTGAACACCTCGTCATCCAGTGCGTCGACCAACAGTTGCGTTTCATACGCCGACTCCCGCGCACGCGCCTTCAGCAGGCGGATCATCCAGCGCTCGTCGGCAAACTTCTTCACCTTCTGCACCCAAAAATAACGCGTCGTCTCCCCCAGCGTCCCCAGCTCCTCCGCCTTCATCAAAAACCCCGTCTGCTTGTCGATCCACATCCGCACCGCCGCGCAACCCGGAATCGGCTTTGGCGGCGCCGCCAGCACCACCTCGCACGCGCGACCCAGCACACTCCGGTCCACCGCCGGCCCGTTGTCATAGACCGGCTCCGGCCACCACAAAAAATCCAGCGTCAAATCCAGCCACGTCAAATCCGTGTCCGCCACGCGCGACGCGAGCGACGGCGCGAGCTGCTCCTTCAGCGGATTACCCGCAAAGCGCTGAATCACCGCGTCCCCCAGCCGCGGCCGCGTCATCACCACGCGCTCCACGATCGTCGTCCCCTTCGCGTCATACAGCGTGCACGTCGCCACCGCCGGCTCCGCGCCCCAGTCGATTTCCAGCCGGAACCGGCTCTCCGTCTTGATGAATCCCCGCGGCTTGCGCACGATCAGCCGCCCGTTCAGCGACGCCTGGTTCAACGGCAACCCCTCCCGGCACGCCTTCAACAGTTGCGCCGCCGTGGGTCGCTCCTTTTTTCCCTCCTCCGGTGCGGCTCCGGCCTGCGCCAACGCCACGGCCACCGCCATGCAAAAAACAATGAAACGTTTCATGAATTTCCTTTGCCACATACTATAACAAAACCTTTTGCCGTTTGCAAAGGCGGGCAGGGCAAAAGAGGTTGCCTTTTGCCAGCAGATTCGGTATATTCAGGTACCTGTTGCGCAAATTCACTGTGTTCAAAGACCAAGTAAAGGAGGATTAACATGGCTAAAGGAATGAAACCAGGCCGCCCGGCGTCGAAAGCCGTGAAACCGGCCAAACCGGCTGGAAAGAAACGCGTTACGTTTAGCATCCAGGCCGAACCCGGACGCAAGGTTGCCGTGGCAGGATCGTTCAACGAGTGGGATCCGGAGGCGCACGTGCTGAAGGACAAGACCGGCAGCGGGGCGTATACCGCCACGGTGTTGCTGGCGCCTGGCACCTACGAGTACAAGTTCGTGATCGACGGCACGTGGTGCGTGGATCCGGCCTGCGCCGAATGGGTTCAGAACGACTGCGGGACGCTGAACAGTCTGTTGCGCGTCTGACCGCAACCATCGCTTACAGGCGCCGGCGCGTGATGCGCCTGGGCGCCTCGTTGTTTTTGAGGAGACGCGATGAAGACGCTGGCGGTAACATGCGGAGATGCGGCGGGGATCGGGCTTGAGCTCGTGGCGCGCGAACATGTGGAACCTTGAGCCTTTCTTTTCCTCCACCGTCGCCAACCTCCTCCCCCTTTTTTCATAAGGCTTGTTCCAAAGGCTTGTTCCAAAACTTGTGTTTTCCACTGGCGGGCGGGCGTCCTCAAGTTCAAGTTTTGAACAAGTCTATTCAACCCTTTTATTGATATTCGTACAATAAAGTGACAGCTCGCACGTTATGCACATGATGAGCACACATCAACGCATTCCCCCCAAGGCCGCCGCCACGCGCAACCTCGCCGCCACGCGCAACCTCGCCGCCATGCGCAAGCGCCGCCTCCGCGCCGTCAGACTGTTCGCACAGGGATTGTCCAAGGCAGAAATCGCCCGCAGGTTGGACGTGAGCCGGCAATCCGCCGGACGCTGGATCGAACAACACGCGCAAGGCGGTGACCACGCCCTCCAGGGCGCCGCAAGACTCGGACGCACGCCCAAGGCCGACGCGGCCACGCTGCGCAAATTCGAGGCCGAGCTGCTCAAGGGCCCCCAGGCGCACGGGTTCGCCAACAACCTTTGGACGCTCAAACGCATGCGCGACGTGCTCGAGCGCTCCTGCGGCGTGCGCCTGCACAGCCGTTACCTCTGGCATGTGATGCGCGCGTTGAAATGGAGTCCCCAACGTCCCCAGGTGCGGGCGCGCGAACGGGACGAGGCGGCCGTGCGCAAATGGCGGCGCGACATCTGGCCGGCATTAAAAAAAAGCCCGCCGGGAAAGGCTTTGGATCGTGTTTGAGGATGAAAGCGGCGTGCGCCGGAAACCTCCGGTCCGCCGCACCTGGGCGCCCGTGGGTCGCACGCCGGTGCTGGAGCACGGCTTCACGTGGCAGCACCTGAGCGTGGCCACGTTCCTGTGTTACCGGTGGGACAACCGTCGGCATGACCTGATGTTCCGCGTGAAGCCGGGGGGGCACGACACGTCCTCGCTGACGGAGGTGCTCGCGGCGTTCGGGCGGCAGATGGGGCGGCGTCGCTTCATCCTGATTTGGGACGGGTTGCCCGCGCACCGCAGCGCGGCGATGCGGGCGTGGCTGTCAGTCTGGAAGCGTTGCGCCCGGGTTGAACGCCTTCCCGCGTATGCGCCGGAGCTCAACCCCGTGGAGTTGGTCTGGCAAAACGTGAAGGGGGGCAAGCTGGCAACCTGTGCGCCCGCGACCTGCGGGAGACGCACGCCGCGGTGTGCGCGGGCATGGCCCGTGTGAAAGACGCGTCGCTGGCCCAATCGTTCCTGCGGCACACGGGGCTAACCTTGTGACAGATTGTCACTTTGTTGTACGAATATCAATAAGATTGAATATCTATCAAAGCCCGGGGTTGCGTGTATTCGCGCTCCCCCGGGAACGTGTCAAAAAATTCATCAACCCTGAAAGGGTTGCATATTTGCTTCCGCCAACACCCATGTGGTTCATAGTGATTTCACATGACATTGACACAGCAGGGCGAATCTCTACGTCGCCGCGACGCACACACACAGCCCTGGCTACTCGTCATCCACAATCCCCATGATTTCGTCGAGTTCCGAGACCGCCGTTTCGATCTCCCGCAACTTTCGTTTGACACTGGCGATGGCGGCAATGACGGGGATGGCACCGGTGGTGGCACCGATGGCGGCAGAGGAGGCGACAGCAGAGGAGATCGTGCCTCCGAACCAGGAATCCATTGAAACGCCCAAAACTTTCGAGATGGCGTGCAATTCGCGTGACTTCGGTTCCTGAACGCCGCGGATGTATTTGGACACGGTGCTTTGCGTGATGGACGCGCGCTCCGCCAATTCGGACTGCGTGAGGCCTTTTTCCTTCATAAGGCGTTTGAGGCGTGACGAAAAGGATTCCATAAAGAATTTCAGTTGACGCGTAAGTCCAAAATGACTATCTTGTAGTCCAATTGGAATGCGCAATTTGCCTTGCATTATAGCGTAAACAGGCCGATTTTGCAATCCAAACCACGAAACAAACAAGGATTTTGTCCCATGCAGAAACTCCTCCCGCACACCACGACCGCGCTGGCCATGGCAGCCTGCGCGCTGCTCTCCGGATGCGCCACACGCGTTGGTGACTTCACGGTGCTGAGCACCAAAAACATGGATCTTAACAGTTCCGAAGGCTTTGCGACGCACAACCACCGGCGCGTGACCGGCGCGGACAAGCAACACTTTGTGCTTTTCTTCCCGGTGACCGGCATGGCCGACATGAAGCAGGCCACCGACAACGCCATCCAAAGCGCGCCCGGCGCCGTCGGCCTCTCCAACGTCGTGCTTTACCACACCGGATTCTGGGCGTAGCAGGGGGACGGACGATATGATACAACTCCAGAAAACGCGGAAAGACGCGGAATCGTTGGGGTTTTGAGGCGCAACGATCGGCGGGGCGATATGATACAACCTGCAACGATCCGGCGGGGGGATGTCACGGGTTTGATACAAAACAGAAGGCCCCCGCAAACCGCGTGAAAACGGCTTGCAGGGGCCTTGCAAGTTTGGGCGGCTACTTGTCAGGGGTCGGAGG
>JAVBOU010000048.1:0-19307 GCA_031550185.1 Kiritimatiellia bacterium
CCTCCGACCCCTGACAAGTAGCCGCCCAAACTTGCAAGGCCCCTGCAAGCCGTTTTCACGCGGTTTGCGGGGGCCTTCTGTTTTGTATCAAACCCGTGACATCCCCCCGCCGGATCGTTGCAGGTTGTATCATATCGCCCCCGCCGATCGTTGCGCCTCAAAACCCCAACGATTCCGCGTCTTTCCGCGTTTTCTGGAGCTGTATCATATCGTCCGTCCCCCTGCTTCACTGTACGTGGTGTTGAACTGCACCGTGCCCGGGTAATTGGATTGCGTCCACGAGGCGACGGTCATGGCCAGGCCGTTCTCCGGCGTGGCATCCCATGTCATGTTGCCACGACCGTAAGCGCCAAGAAAGATGTCGTCGGTGGCAACCGGAACGCGACCCTGGCTCCAGTTGGCGGGATCCGAGGCGTTGCCGGCCGTGTTGGAAATCCAGGCGTTCTCGTTTTCGCCGGGGGTTTCGTTGGCGATGGTCACCGTTGCGGAAGGCGCGTTGTCCGCATCGAACCCATAGTTCCCGTCGGCCAGCGTCACCACAACCGTAGTGTCGACGGACTTCGCGAAGTTGCGCAGCGGCGCGATGGTGAGCTCCGCGAAACTGGCGCCGGCGGGAATCGTGATGCGGCCGGTGAGGTCTGACGCGTCGTAATCAACGCCGGCCTCCGCGGTCCCGCCCAGCGTGTAGTTGACGTCCAGCGGCAGGTTGGCGGAATCGGCGCGGGTGATGCGCACCACGCCGGGCGTTCCGGATTCAAGTGCGTCAGCGGTGCAAGCAAGTTGCGGCGTGCCGGTGTGGACAACAAGGCCTGCGTCCAGCAACTGGACCATGACGTTGTTTTCATACGCCGCCAGCGCGCAGGCAAACGTGCCTTCGGAAAGCTCGGTCAGCGGAATCGAAAAGGGGGTCTTGTTGACGAGGCTTGGCGTGGTAATGGCGTTGGTCGACGTGAAAACGCCCGGTTCCGTCCCCCACAACAGCGCGACCGAAGAGGCGGCGCCGACATCCGCGGCGGTCGAGCCGAATGAAAAGACACCGTTGTCCCGTGTCATCACGACGCGATCCGTGAAATGCACGGCCATGCCGGCGTTTGGGGTGCCGAGACGGAAACGCGGCAGACCGTCCACAAACTCCGCGGCGTCAAGATAATCCATGCCGGCGCCCCAAAAGGCGGTGTCGCCGACGAATGCGCCCTTGCCCCAGCGGGCGTTCAGCCCGTAGCCGCCACCGCCTTGCACGAATGACAGGATGAAATTGTAATAACCGGTTTCGCTGACAGCGCATTGCCCCGTGCGCACCTGCATGCCGTGGCCGCCGCCGTTGTCGACGACGCGCACATACGTGCCGCTGTTGTCCACGTCAATGTACACAAACGTGCCATCGTCGCTGTCCGTTCCAAACGTGTAGGTCGCGCCCGCCTCCAGCCAAATTTGACCTTCGAAGAGCAGCGCGAAGTTTGAGTTGCCGGTCAGCCCGGGGAAGTTGGCGATGTCGAAATTTTGACCGTACGCCATGCGTCCGGCGTAACGAAAGGCGTTGGCCGGGGTCATGGTTTGCATCGTGAAGGGATTCTCCTCGGCGGTTCCCGTGAACACGCTGACCCAGAGGCCGGACGCGCCAAGCGTGGTGAACTGGTTCACATCACCCCACGCCCAGCCCGCGTCGTTGCGCGCCAGGGAGCGATAATAATAGGTGGTTTCAGGCGCAAGGTTGGAGAGCGTGGCCGTGACCGGAGCGGTCGCACGGTTTTCGAAAACAAGCGGCGCGGGCCAATCCGCGGGATCATCGCCGCAATCGTGTGTGTCGAGATAAAGGAGGACGTCGGCCGTGGAGAAACCGAGTCCGCAATAATCGAGGGTGGCGTTGGCCACGGCGCTGTAAGCCTTGACGCCCGTGACCGGAAGCGTGGTGATGTTGGGCGCCGCGCCGAAAATGGAGAACGTCACAGGGTCGCTCCAGACCGCGGTGGCGCCGGAGGTGGCCAGCAAACGCGCGGTGTAGGCGCGGGAGCGAAGGCCCTCGAGCGTGACGTTCACAGCGCCGGGCATCGGTTCAGCGATTGGCGTGGCAACGCCGCCGGCCTGCCACGCGGCAAGGTCGGCGCCAAAATCCCGCGAACCGTAAACAACCCAGAAGTCAAAGGCACGCTCCGGATCCTTCACATAGGTCGCGTGGAGGGTGATGGCGTCGTTGTCGGCATCGGATGCGTAAACACCATTAAGCTGCACACCGCTGTTGCCCGTCATGTTCCAGTCGTCGAGCTGGATCATGTTGGCCCCGCAGTTGTCGAGGATGTTGAGGCGGTAGGCGTTGTAAGCGTGCTCATTGCCCGCGCAGGGGAAATCGTTGGCGGCGTTGCGGGCGCCCATGTCCCCGCCGTGTTCCCGGCGGTCGACGGTGGTCCAAGTGGCGGCGTGGACGGCGGCGATGTCGTTGTCGTTGAGATTGTTGGAACCTTCAAGCTGCCAGACCCTGGGGTCGCGCGTCGGTTCGTCGCCGCCCGTGACAATGACGTAGTTGGTGACGGCCCACTTCGCATCGCCTGCAAACTGATAAACGAGCCATCCGCTTGTACTTTGCACGAGCCATTTGGTGCCGATGTCATTGTCGAAGGCATGCCAGCCCAAATGGGGTGCGGCGGGAAAATCGCCGCTGACGATGACCACGCCATTGGTTTGCGAGGCGTCGGCGTAGAAGGAACCCTCAGGCATTTCAACAGCGTTCACGGCGCCCGCGATGCAGGCGCAGGAAAGAAAAAGCAACCGCATTTTTTTCATGGTATTGTCCTTGTGGCAGTCCCGTGGCCGTGCCACGGACGTGTTGGCATTCATGCGGGGAAGGACGGGGCGTGTTTGACTCGCAACTCGTCCTTCCGCGAGATGTTCACGTTAACAACATGTCATACAGTATGCGCCAACAGCGTTGGGAATGCAACCCCAAAAAACCACCACTCCAAACTCCGCCCCGTCGCGCGCGCTTGCCCCGGATTTCCCGGACATCCCTCCGTGATTGAAATTCTTTGCGTTTTTCTATGAGACGGCTTGTCGAGATTCTTCGCCTGCGGGAACCGCTTTTCCCGTGGGTCGCAGGGATGTCTTGCTTCCATCCGCACTCGTGATGGACGGGTACGGTCCGGTGCATTTTAGGGTCTGTTGTCGGGCGTTCAACTGGGCGGCGCACTCGGGATGCGAAACGCCGAACGCAATCCGCCGGGGCGGGACATCAGCGGTCTAACGGATGAGGCGTAGTTTGCGGGCGTTGCCGACGAGAACCTCGTCGCCGTGTTTTGGCGCGTGAGCGCAGACCCGCCGGCGCTGGGTTCCGTTTCCGATGGCCAGTCGAGTGCCGGAATGTTTGTTGAGAAATTCGCAGAGGGCCTGGGGTCTGCCGGGGATCTCGTCGCGGATGATGATTTGATCCTCCGCGCTGGGGTCGACGGCCGTGTGATGTTTGTCTCCCCAATCCACTTCGGTGACAGCTACCTTGTCCATGACTGTTTTCTTTTGTGTTGAGCACCGTTGAGTGCATGGTTTGATGGCGGTCATGGCATACTGCATGTCCTCCCACAAGGCGAACAGCCTTCCCATCCTACTTTACGTCCAACAGCGCGTCGTGGCACAGCCCGACCTCTGCCACAACGCGAAATTATTTTTCGTCGCGGTCCATCTTGCGCAACCGGAGCTGGCCGCACGCGGCGTCGACGTCCCGACCGCGCGAATGGCGCAGGGTCGCATTCATGCCCGCGCGTTCGAGGGTTTGCAAGAACGCGTCGCACACGCGCGGCGCCGGGGTTTCGCCGCTAAATTCCTGCACCGGACTCAGCGGGATCAAATTGACGCGGCACTTCAATCCGCGCAAAAGTTTCATCAACGCCTGCGCGTGTTGCGGCTGATCGTTCAGACCTTTCACGAGCGTGTATTCGAAGGTGATGATGCGGCCCGTCTTCTCCGTGTACGCGCGGCAGGCCGCGATGAGAACCTCCAGCGGCCAGCGTTTGTTCACCGGCATCAGGCGATCGCGCAGCGCGTTGTCCGGCGCGTGAAGCGAGACCGAAAGCTCGATTTGCAATCCTTCATCCGCCATGCGTTCAATGCCCGGTACCACGCCGCACGTGCTCACCGTGATGTGTCGCGCGCCAATGCCCAGGCCGTCCTGCGCGTTGAGAATGCGCAACGCCTTGAAGACCGCGTCGTAATTCGCAAATGGTTCGCCCATGCCCATCACCACGACGTTTTCCGGACGTCCGAGCGCGACGCCCTCGTGGCGCAGCAGGCGCGCTGCCACGATCACCTGCGCGACGATTTCGCCGGCCTCCAAATCGCGCGCGCAACCCTTTGCGCCGCTCGCGCAAAACGCGCAGCCAAACGCGCAACCGACCTGCGACGACACGCACAACGTCTTGCGTCCCGCGCCCGGGATCAACACCGCCTCCACGCACATTCCGTCGCGGCCGCGCAACAAAAATTTTCGCGTTCCGCGTCCCGACGTCTCCGCCACCTCCAGCGCGTCGAGCGTGTACGCCGTGCTGAGTTTCGCGCGCAAATTCGTTGGCAACACCGTGATCGCGTCCCATGTCTCCGCCAGCGCGCCGTAAAGCCCCTGCCAGATTTGTGTTGCGCGAAATTTTGCGACGCCCCGCTCCGCGCAAACGTTTTTCCACTCCGCGCACGTCAACGAATAGGCGAGTTGTTTGTCATCGGTCATAAGCATTTTTCCCTCAGGCTCACGGGGACTTCGAGGCCGTGGGTCATCATCAGGGTTTCGTCGCGCATGATGTGGCGGGCCTCGCCGTCCGCCACGATGCGGCCCTCGCTCATGACGAGGACGCGGGGGCAGAGTTGCAAGATAAATTCGAGGTCGTGGCTGGCGACGACTTGCGCGTAGGGCAGGCCCGCGAGCAGGGGCAGCCATTCGCGCCGGCCGCGGGGATCGAGGTCGCTGGTGGGTTCGTCGAGCGCGAGAATTTCGGGTTCGCACGCGAGCACGCCGGCCAGCGCGACGCGGCGTTTTTCGCCGCCGCTGAGTTCGTTGGGCGAGCGGTCGATCAAGGCGAGCGCGCCGACGCGCGTCAGGGCGTGCTCGACGATTTCGCGGATGCGCGGCTCGCCTTCGCGCGTGAATTGGCGCGGGCCAAAGGCGACGTCCTCGTAAACGCTCGCGCAAAACAATTGATCGTCGGGATCCTGAAACAGCAGGCCGACACGGCGGCGGATCCATGGGAAGGTCGCGCGTTCGAGGCGTGTGCCGCAGACGCGGATTTCGCCGGTGGTCTTGCTGCGGCGGCCGGGGAGGAGTCCATTCAAATGCAGGAGCAAGGTCGACTTGCCCGCGCCGTTTGCGCCGAGCAAACCGACGCGCTCGCCGGGCGCGATGGCAAAGGAGATGCCGTGCAACGCGCGGCGGCCGCACGCGAAATGACAGGTTAAATCCTGGATTGTCACCACGGGTTCACTCACTCCGCATGTTCCTCCTGCGACAGGCGCAACACGCCCGCCAGCTTCTCGCCGCTGAGTTTTGCAACCCAACTTTCGCCGTTGCCGATGAGCTCGTCGGCGAGCGCGACCTTGGACTCGATGAGCTCGTCGATGTGATCCTCAAGCGTGCTGGCGGTGATGAATTTATGCACCATCACGTTGCGCGTCTGGCCGATGCGAAACGCGCGGTCGGTGGCCTGATCCTCGACCGCGGGATTCCACCAGCGGTCGTAATGAAAGACCTGCGTCGCGCGTGTCAGGTTCAGGCCCGTGCCACCGGCGCGCAACGACAACACGAAGACGGGCGGGCCGTTTTCGCTTTGGAAATCCGCCACCATCCGGTCGCGTTCCTTGCGCGAAACACCACCGTGCAAAAACGGCGTCTCGACGCCAAACGTTTCGCGCACGTGCCGCTGCAATAGCGCGCCCATCTCGGCGTATTGCGTGAAGATGAGCGCGGCCTCGCCGGCCTCGAGCATCTCCTCAAGCATCTCCTCGAGGCGTTCGAGTTTGCCCGAACGATCGGCCAGCGCGCCCTCGCGCAACAGTTGCGCGGGATGATTGCAAACTTGTTTCAGGCGCGTCAGCACGCCGAAGATCATGCCGCGTTTGGCGGCGCCGGTCGCGCTTTTCATTTCGCGCTCGAAGTCCGCCAGCACGTCGCGGTAGAGCACGGCCTGCTCCTTGGTGAGACGGCAAAAAACCTTGGCCTCACGCTTCGCCGGCAGGTCGTCGGCCACGCCAGGATCGAGCTTGTGGCGGCGCAGCACAAACGGCTGCACGATCTGCTTCAGGCGTTCGCGCGCCTCCACGTCCACGCCGGTTTGAATCGGCCGCATGAATTTTTCGCGAAAGCTTTTTCGCGTGCCGAGCAGGCCGGGATTGAGAATGTCCATCAGGCTCCACAAATCGCCCGCGTGATTTTCCATCGGCGTGCCGGTGAGCGCGACGCGCGTCTCCGCGGTGAGCGCGCGCGCGGCCTGCGATTGCCGCGTGTCCGGGTTTTTCAAATTCTGCGCCTCGTCATAAACCAGCCCGCCCCACTTCACGCGGCGCAGCGACGGATAATCGCGATACAGCAAATGGTAGCTCGTGACCACCACATGCGCGCCGCGCACCGCGTCCGTAAAACTCTCACCCACCGCCCGTTGCGCGCCGTGATGCAACACCACGCGCAGCCCCGGCGTGAATCGCGCCGCCTCGCGCAGCCAGTTCGTCATCACCGACATCGGGCACACCAGCAGCACCGGCCCGCGCTGCCCCTCCTCGACCATTTTCTGCACCATCGTCAGCGCCTGCACCGTCTTGCCAAGCCCCATGTCGTCCGCCAGACACGCGCCTAGCCCCCACTGCCGCAAAAACATCAGCCACGCAAAACCGCGCGCCTGGTACGGACGCAATTCGCCGACAAACCCCTCCGGCATTCGTGGCAGGTCCAGACCTCTGCCACCGCCGCGCAATTCCTTCATCAACCGCTGCAACCACGCGTTCGCCTCCACGCCCACCACGCGCAACCCGTGCGCCGCCTCGTCCACGCCCAGCAACAGCCGCGTGAAATCCTGCCCGCCCAGCGCCTCGCCTTTGCGCCGCCACATCCGCATCGCCTCGCGCACCGCTCCCTTGTCCACCTCCACCCAGCGTCCGCGCCACCACGCCAGCGGCTCGCCCGACGCCGTCAGCGCCGCCAGCTCCTCCTGCGTGACCGCCTCGCCGCCGAGCACCACCTCCCAGTCCACATTCACCAAATTCTCCGCCGCGAAAAATCCCGACACGCGACCCGTCGGCTCCTCCCGCATCCGCGCGCGAATCCCCAGCTCCACGCGTCCGCCGCGCCACCACTCCGGCGCCACCACCGCAAACCCCGCCGCCTCCAGCACTGGCGCGTACGTCCGCAAAAATTGATGCGCCTCCAGCGTCGTCAAACTCACCTCCGCGCCCTGCAAAAACGGACACAACTTCGCCGCCTGCCCCAGCGCCGTCAGCATCGCCTCGTCCGGCGCCGTCGCCGCCCGCGCGCGCAACCGCCACGTCCCGCCCGCCGTCGCCGGCGCCTCCAGCTCCACCGTCCATTGCGACACCGCGCGCGAACCCGCCACCACCGGCCGCTGCCACCAGTCTGCCTCCTCCTTCAACGCCGCCAGCTCCCGCGCGTTCGCCCAGCGGATCACCCGCACGTCCCCGCGCAGCGACGAAATCCATGCGTCATGCACACTGTAATACCGCCCTGTCTCCGCATGAACCCGCGAGAGTCGCGTCACCGACGCCGCCCGCACCAGACGGTCCACGCACAGCTCCAAAAACGCGCGCACCCCTTCCGCAATTTGCGCCAGCGCATCCCGCGATTCCGCCCGCTCAAACAAACACACGCCCGCCTCCGGCATTCGCCCGATCAACGCATCCAGCCGCACATGCTCCGCGTAATCCAGCGCCGGCATCCAGCGCGATTCAAACCCGCCGCCCACCTCCCTCACGCCCGGCAAATAGCGTCCCCTCGCCACCAGCGCACCCGCGAAAACAAACACCTCCCGCCAGCGCAAAAACGTCGCCCCGCCAAACACCCCGCGGCCAAAGCGAACCCCCTCCTCCACCCGTTGCAACACCTCAAACGCCTCATGCCACGCCAGCCGGATTCCCGCCACCTCCATGTCGCCCGGCGTTGCCTCGCCCTCCGCCGCGCGCGTCAACCGGCCTCCCGCCATCTCCCCGTGGCAGAGCGGCACCCGTGCCACAAAACGCTCCACGCGTCCCTCGTGGCGTGGCAGAAGCATGGCCACGCCACGGGCAAACTCATCCCGTTTTCCCCACACCGCCAGACCGCCGTCCAGCCACGCACTATGCAGCACGACCTCCATAACCCGTTAACCGCGCAACCCCCGCCACACCATGCGCCTGACCCTGCCTGTTTTCATGCCGCCTTTCATGTTTGCCTCAACAACCGGACACCCGCCCGACATCGCCCCATCATAACGTTTTGTTTCGCCAAAACAAAGCGCAAAAGCAGGAAGGGACATTTGATTTTGGAGGTTTCACAAACCATCAAAACAGTGGCTTCCCTCGACATTAGACTCGTTGAGATATCAACTCATCGCCGCACTCCATAATAGACGATGACGGTTATACCCCCAACAGGTCGAATGAAATACGACAGGCGACCGTCCGGTAAATCAACCGGGCCTCTTCGTGCGGCTCGCGAGGACGCTCGCCCTCCATGTACGTGATGCGACATACCGTTGCGATTTTTTTCGTTGCGTAAGCTGTGGCGGTTGATGTTCGCGGGTGACGGAATCTTTTTGACTCTTTTTGGGTTTTTTGCGATAATTAAGTCCCTTAACTGGAATTAGGAGTTTTTTATGAGTTTAACGGACAACATTAAACGCGCGGGTGCATGGCGGATGTGCATGGCGCTCATGACGGGTTTTCTGGCCGCGGGCCAGGTGATGGCGCAATATCATTCGGCGGACGTGAACCGGAATTACGTCATTGAGAAGTCGGAGTTGACGCGCCTGTTTCAACTGGCGAACGGGTTTCATGTGAATCTGGACAACGCGGACGGTTACGACATCGGGCCGGGAAGCACGACGGGAACGCGGCACAGCAGCGATTTCAATGTTCAGGATTGGAAACTGGACAAGGAGACGGAGTTGTTGCGCGCGATCCAGTTGTACAACGCGGGCGGGTATGTGCCGAGCGCGGGGACGGTGGACGGTTTTGCGCCGTCGCCGATGACGTATTTGGTGATCGATCTGGAAAGTCTGACGGTCGAGCGGCTGGCGGATGTGCCAGCGGGCGGCTGGACGGATGCGCACAAGACGACGAAGCTGGTGTTGCGGCGGATTCCGGCGGGACAGTTTACGATGGGCGCGCCGTCGGCGGAGCTCTTCCGGGAGTCGAACGAGACGCAGCATGCGGTGACGATTTCGGCGGATTTTTTCATTGGCGTGTTTGAGGTGACGCAGCGTCAATGGGAGCTGGTGATGGGGACGAAGCCCGGCTATTTCACGAACGCGGCGGCGTATGCGACGCGGCCGGTGGAGAAGGTGTCGTACACGATGATCCGCGGAAACGCGGCGGGCGTGAACGCGACGTCGTTCATGGGCACGCTGCGCGCGAAGTTGGCGGGCGTGACGGATTTGGAGTTTGATTTGCCGACCGAGGCGCAGTGGGAGTATGCGTGCCGCGCGGGGACGACGACGTCGCTGAACAGCGGCAAGGAGGTGACGAACAATCCGAGCGGCGCGTGTCCGAATCTCGCGGAGGTGGCGCGCTACATGTACACGGGCGGCTATGTGAACGGCAAGGCGGCTGGCGCGACGGCGGACGCGGACGAGGGCACGGCGAAGGTGGGTTCGCTTCCGCCGAACGCGTGGGGACTTTATGACATGCACGGCAACGTGGCGGAGTGGTGCCTGGATTATCTGGGGACTTATCCCGCGACGTCGGTGGACCCCAAGGGCGCGACGTCGGGCAGCAACCGCGTGTTGCGCGGCGGCTCGTGGTTCCAGAACGCGAAGAAGGCGCGCTCCGCGGCGCGCGACGGTTTGTCCGCGAACACCGCACAAATTTATTCCGGCCTGCGCGTCTGCGCGCCAATGCCGTAAAGGAGGGTTGATATATGACCATGACAACGAAAATGATCTTTGCAATGACGCTTGCCTCCGCCGCGTTGGCGAGCGGGGGCACGCTGAGCGCGGAACGCACGCTGGGCGGTCGCTACACGCCGGGCTCGACGCTGGACGTGACAGTGACGATCTCGAAGGAAGCGGGAAATTTTGAACGGCTCACGGGACTTTATCTCGCGGAGACGCTGCCGCCGGATTGGACGCTCAAGGCGATCACTTCGCAGGGACACGAGACATCGCTCGCGCCGGCCGCGGGGACGACCAATGTCGTGGATTTGCTGTGGGTGGGCATTCCGGTGTTTCCGTGCACAGTGACGTATCAGGTCAACGTGCCGGCGGGCGCGGTGAGCAACCACGTCTTCTCCGGCAAGATCAAATGGACGGCGCTGGAGGACGCGCAGACCGCGCAGACCACCGGCGACCGCGTGATTGGTTCGCTCGCGGATCACTCGGCGGATTTGAACAAGGACAGCGTCATCAGCCGCGCCGAGCTGAATCGCGTGATCCAACTTTATCAGGCCGGTTCGTACCACATTTCAGCGGGAACGGACGATGGTTTCGCGCCGGGCGCCGGTTCGCAGCAGGGCTTCAAGCACGACAGCGATTTCGCGCCTGCGGACTGGAAGATCGACATGCGCACCGAGCTCTTCCGCGCCGTGCAGCTCTACAACGCCGGCGGATATCATCGCGACACGACCACGTCCGACAAGTTCGCCCCCACGGCGTTTCGTACGTATATGATCGTCGATTTGGCGACCGGGCCGGACTCGTATCAATATCCCGTGACCTACGTGGATGACATCCCCGGCGGCGCGTGGTCGGACGAATACAAGACCACGAAGCTCGTCCTGCGGCGTGTCAAAAAAAGAACCTTCACAATGGGTTCGCCGACGACCGAAACCGGGCGTTCCAGCAACGAGACGCAGCATGACGTGACGCTCACGCAGGATTTCTATATCGGCGTCTTTGAAGTCACGCAAAAGCAGTGGGAGCTTGTCATGGGCGACAATCCCTCGTACTTCACCAACGCGCTGTATTCCGCCACGCGTCCTGTTGAGCGCGCGAGTTATGAGATGATTCGCGGAACCGCAACCTGGCCTTCGTCCAACAACGTCGCGACCGCAAATTCCTTCATGTACAATATCCGCAACAAGGCGCGCCTGCCGAACTTCGATCTGCCGACCGAGGCGCAATGGGAATACGCCTGCCGTGCGGGCACAACCAACGCGTACAACAACGCCGGAGCCTTGGACGACATCATGCGTTACTGGGACAATTCAGATTTTAACGGCGGCCACGAACAGGATGAACCCGTGACACGCGGCACGGCGAAAGTCGGCTCCTATCTGCCAAACGCCTGGGGGCTTTACGACATGCACGGCAACGTCGCCGAATGGTGTCGCGACTGGTATGGCACGCTCTATGGCGACGCCGTTGAGGATCCGCTTGGCGCAACCAGCGGCACGGCGCGCGTCCTGCGCGGCGGAAGCTGGATGTCCGACGCCGCGTCGAGCCGTTCCGCTTACCGTCTGTTCAACAATCCGTCGAACACCATTGACAAAGAGATGGGCTTCCGTCCCATCTGGCCCGTTCCCGCCAAGCAATAAGGAGACTGCCATGCAAAATTTCAAACCCTTTCTCTTCCTCTCCATGTTGTTGTGCTGCGCGTTCGCAAACGTCCGTGGCAGCACTCTGGTCGTGACACGCAGCTTCGTGCAGGGCTACATTGCCGGCGAAACGCTCGACGTGCGCCTCGACGTGTCAAACCCCGACGACATCGAGCTCAACGCCCTCTACCTCCGCGAAACACTTCCCGCCGGATGGACCTTTGACGCCATCGTCAGCGACAACAGCGGCGGCGAAATATTGCGCGGCCAAACCACCGCGCCCTTTGAATGCCTCTGGCTCGAAATGCCCACCAACTCCGCCTTCCGCCTCACTTACCGCGTCAACGTTCCCGCCGGCACCACCGGCGCGCAACGCTTCAGTGGCGAGCTCGACTGGGCGCGCTTCGACGCACCGCAAACCGTGACCGTCGGCGGCACCACCAGCATCCTCTCCGACAACCAGGTCGTCACACCCGTCATCACGCCCGCCGACGGTACGCGCTTCGAGGAATCCCTCACCGTCACCATCGACTGCGGCGCGCTCGACGCCGACCTCCGTTACACCCTCGACGGCTCCGCGCCGACCTCCGCCAGCACCCTCTACACCGCGCCCTTCGACATCACGCAAGCCTGCACCGTCAACGCCCAGGCCTTCAAGACCGGCAAGCTCCCCAGCGTCGTCGCCACCGCCACCTATTACCAGACCCTCGTGCGCGATTCCGTACCCAGCGTCGGCGTCCGCGTCAACCGCAAGCTCGCCGACATCGGCAACGCCATGGGCGGCACGCCCAGCCTCGTCAAAATCAGCAAGGCCTCCCTGCCCCCCGGTCTCAAGATCGCCTTGGTCAAGGACTCTGCCGGCAACTATTCCGCCATGCTCACCGGCGTCCCCACCAGCGTCACCAAGGCGCCGCTCAACGTCATCTACGAAGTCCGCACCAAGGTCAAGCAAGGCACCAAAACCGTGACCATCACGCTCACCACCATTGAGCTTAACTTCGAGCCCGTGGTCGCCCTTCCCGCGCCCGTCGTCGCCACCTACAACGGCTGGCTCTCCATCCCCGACACCGGCATTGGAACCCTGTCCATGACCCTCTCCTCCAAAGGCGCCGCCTCCGGCAAGCTCACCCTCAACGGCGTCAGCTACACCTTCAAATCCACCGCCTTCGACGACCTCACCGCTGGCATCTTCGCCGTCGCCGTCGACATCAAGGCCGGCGCCAAATATTGGGACACGCTCGACCTCATCATCGACGCCAGCGGCGCCATCATCGCCGGGCTGCGCGACCACGCTGACGCCGACGTCCGCCTCTACCGCAACGCCTGGAGCGACGCCGGAATGCCCGCCTACTTCCTCGAGCAATTCGCCGGCTACTACACCGCGCAAATCCCCACCGGCCTCCTCATGCCCGACGAAACCGCGCCCCAGGGCACCGGCTACATGACCCTCACCCTCTCCACCAAAGGCGCCGCCAAATGGTCCGGCAAGCTCGCCGACGGCCAGTCCTTCTCCGGCTCCGGCTCACTCCTCATCGACGTTGCCGCCGACGCCTTCTTCCTCCCCGTCGTCGCCAGCTACAACTCCAAAAAAGCCGACTTTGCCGCCATCCTCGAGATTAAGCCGGGCACTCCCGCCGCCGCCAACACCCTCGTCTCCTTCGACGGCTACTGGCGCAACACCGACTTCAAGTCCGTCTACTCCGAAGACCTCGACCTGCGCGAACCGCAGCTCCTCACCGGCTTCGCCAGCACCGTTCGCGTCGCCGGCGGCTACTACACCAAGACCGCCGACCTCGCCGCCCACTACCTCGGCGCCGCCCTCACCCTTGGCAACACACCCGCCGGCCGCGAACTCGCCTACACCTACACCGACGGCTCCAACACCCGCTCCACCGAATACACCCCTTCCGCCTGCGACGGCCCGCAAATTCCCCTCGCGCTGACTACCAGCACCTCCGCCGGTCTCACCTTCAACGTCAAGGACGACCTCAAAAAAATCGACGGCGAGTACAACTACGACGACGCGCTGAACCCCCTCGGCCTTACCTTCAAATTCACCAAGGCCACCGGTCTCTTCAGCGGCAAGTTCAACCTCTACTACGACTACCTCGCCAAAGAAACCGCCACCGCGCCGACCCACACCAAAAAATCCGTCAGCTACTACGGCCTCCTCACTCCCTGGCGCGCGCCCGCCGACGCCACCCTTCCCGAAGGCGCCGGTTACTACCTCCTCAACCTCGGCGAAAAATGCCCCTACATCGACGCTAAAGGCAAGGCCCTCACCTATCCCTTTGCCAAATGGTCCTGCCGCTTCTGGATCAACGTCGAATAACACAACCATCCTAACCTTCGTGGCGTGGCAGGACCCCTGCCACGCCACGTTGGAAAATTAAACAAAAATTGGCAATACGACTTATAATCCTAAAAATTAAAATGCGGTGAGGGGGAGAAAAACGAGGTAAAATCAAGGAAATTGAAACAAAAACGCCATTGCGTTGCACTCACCCTGCGGGTGAGTGCGTTTCAGGGGCTTTCTCGTTTGTATTCCCTTGATTTTACCCCATTTTCTCCCCTTGGCTTTCCTTTTCCTTTTCCTTTTTAAGATAATAGAGTCGTTAATATTTAATTCAAAACGGAATATTAAAGAAATCTAACACGAAATTTTCCGTGAATTTACCTTCCACAAGATAAGATTTATTTATTTGTTTATGAAGATTTGAAAAGTTTAGACTCTCTTTGACATACCACTTGTCCTGTTGTGACACAAAAATCTTTAGCAATTCTTCTTTTTTCTTAACGAAATTAGAAATATCAAACGAAACATTTGGAGTGACCGAAAAATAGTCTGTGGCCGTTCCTAACAGCACGCAATTGATAAAAGGGCGCCGCCGTGTTTCAATTGAAACGGTACGACCGATCACACAATGATCTTGGTGCTCCAATGTATTGTTATAAGTATGCGTGAAAACCAATTCAGGTTGCCATTCATCAATTTGTTCCCCTATTTGTTTATGAAGATTCCCATCCTCTAATACAAATCCATCCTTAAAAGACAAAAATGTCAATTTAGCCCCTAAAAATTGCGCAGCCTTTTCTGCTTCTCTTTTTCGAATTTGCCTAGAGTTCATGTGATCTGGTAATGTCACACAGACAAGTTTTACTTTCCATCCCTTAGAAAGCAGGAGTAATAAAGTGCCACCACATATTAATTCGGCATCATCAGGATGCGCAAATAGTGCTAATAGTTTTTTAGCATTCATTAGACGTTATATTCCTTTACAATCAAAAACCCATCTATGTATAGCGCGTCAATATTCGTTGATGCGAAAGTTGCTAACGCTTCTTTGGGGCTTTCTATCATAGGTTGACCATCCACATTAAATGATGTATTAATTAAAACGCCTATTCCACTTAATGTTTTAAAGTTCAAAATGATCTCATAAAAAAACGGATTGTCACATTTTCTTACCAATTGTGGCCGCATTGTGCCATCAGCATGAATGACTGAAGAGATTGATGCAACAGCCTTTGGTGTCGCCTCAACAGCAACCATCATGTATGGTGATATTCTTTCATTTTTTGTATACAGTCCAACATCTTCTTCAATAATTGATGGACATAACGGCCTCCAAGGTTCTCGACGCTTAATAATGTTATTTATTTTGTCATAACTGTTTTTTGAACTTGGATTTCCAATAATTGATCTATGACCTAATGCCCGCTGGCCTGACTCCGAACGTCCAATACATAGTGCAACCGTTTTTTCATTTTTAATCAACTCAGCGATTGCCATTGCCGGGTCACTGGGGGAAGTGTATTTATATCCCGACTGTATTACAACATTTTGCACATCACTTTTAGTATGTTTAGGGCCCAAGAATGCCAAGCCGTCAACTTTTTCACATAAACGCTTTCTAATTTCATTGTCATGTTCCATAACAACACCTAGTGCGGACCCGGTATCATTTGGAAATGGATTAACATACAAGACCTCAATATCAAGATTTTTAAGTAGATGACCATTTAATTTTACATTTAATGCGACGCCTCCTGCAAGAGCTAGGTTTTTACATTTGCACTCGTGTAAATATTTTTTACATATTTGTGTCAAATTTTTTTCTATTTCGGCTTGCACTGTTTTAATAAGCGCCAAGTGTGGCTCACTTAGTTTGTCATATTTTCGGCAAGGTTGAAAATTTAACAATTCGACGAGGGCGTCTGTAAATCGCGTTGAATATGTATGTTTTCCATGGTGAATGAATTTTGGGTGAACGCTATAACCGTCATCAGAAGTTGAAATAATTGATCGTATGACAAGCTCATCTAGTAAAGCTGATGTTGGCAGGCCGGCGGCGCCCATGGCTTTATACTCGCCGTCATACGCATCAAACCCAAGAAATTCTGTCATTGCCGCATATAACCATCCGAGGGAGTGCGGTATATGTCTTCCCCAAAGGAAACGCAATTCTGAATTCCGGTAAAGCCAAATCGACGTACAGAGAGTTTCGCCAGAGCCATCGGTCACCAATACAAGGCAGTCATTCAAACCACTTCCAATCAGCGATGACCATGCATGTGCTTTATGATGCTCAGTAAAAACAAACGGCGGTAATGATTGGATGTTCAAAAATCGCTGTATGTTACTGCGGAATCTTTCTTCGACGGCTTTTCTACAATTTCTTCTTAAATTAGCCTGTTGCCAACAGAGCGTGGCATCATCTGGGGGAAAATTTTTATTCGTTTCATTATAAAAACGTTCGACAACACCATTTGGGGCGTAAAAATCTAGATTCCACGGATAAGCAACCGCGTCTATGTTATGCAGTGATATGCACAAATCAGTTAAAGAACGTAGGATACTTCGAATCGGATACATATGTGAGGCGTGTTTTATACGATTCAAGCGCTCCTCTTCAATGAAAATTTCAATCCCGTTGTTGCTAATAATCCCAGCGGATGGATTTTCGCCTTCGTATATGCACAAATATTTCATCCGTGATTCTCCGATTCGTTAATGTAAGCGCCAATGTCAGTCAACCGTGTAACCATTCTTTCGTAACCCCTGTATATGTGTTCAGCATGATGCAAACAGCTTTTTCCTTCTGCGCATAAAGCCGCAATCAGTAAAGAGGCCGCAGAGCGTATATCTGTCGCATAAAGATTGGTACCTTTTAATTGTCGAGAGCCTTCAATACGTAAGCTATGGGAACTAATGCCATCATCCGTAAAACGATATTTTTCGTTATATTTGTTGCATCTGATTTTTTCAATATCTGCGCCTAAAGCAATCAATCCGTCCACTTGCCCAAATCGCTTTTCAAAAACCGTTTCTGTAAATATACAGCGACCTTTTGCCTGTGTCATGACCGCCTGAAGCATTGGCCCAAAATCTGTGGATAACAAGGGGTGTGCGCCTGTTACCACTTCTTCAACATTTTTCAAGTGACTCTTATTCACGATTAAAGTGGTTCCAACTTGTTGCATATTGGCCCCCATTTCCCTCAGTAGCAGTATGGCAGCTTCGATGCCATCCGGGATATTTTGAATTTCTATGCATCCGCCACACACAAGCGCAAGACATATTAAGGTAACGGCATCATTGCGGTCAGAAATCATCCGTGTTAAAATATTTTTAGTTGTAAGTTTGGCGTTTCCTTCTATTACAATAACACCATTGATATATTTTATTCTGTTTCCGAATGTATTCATGACATTCATAAAATTTTCAATATCAGGATCCCAATCTACATTTCTTAAAATAGTGACTCCGTTAATGCCTGAGGCCAAAATGCAAGCATTAACCGTTCCGTTTGCGGTTTTCCGTGGGAAAGTATAATCTGTACATATCGGATTAGTAAGATTGAGATGGTATATTTCCCCATGTTTTTCAATATTCACCCCCATCGCTTTAAAAGCATCAAGGTGAAAATCAACTGGGCGGCTACCAAGTTGATCGCCTCCAGGTGCTCCTAGTTTGGCTTCACCAAAACGTCGCAACATCGCACCAGCGAACACAAAAGTTCCTGTCGAAAGTACGGTAGTTTCTCGTTCAATAAACTCATTATGCACATGAGTAGTGTCAAATACTATAGAATCAGACTTTCGGATTATTTTTGTGCCCAGCCGTGTTAGTATACTCATAAGTACTTCATTATCCTGAACACATGAACACTGTTGGATTTCGACTTCTCCGAGATTTGTTAAAAGCGCAGGTATTATTTTCTGCCCTGCATTCTTTGCGCCCTGAACTCTTATTGTTCCGTTGAGCAGTTTGCCGCCATTGATGGTTATTACAGACATTCGAGTGACTCCAAAAATTTATCCATCAAGACCATATTGACGGAGTAAGTTGTTGATTGCGGAAACTTGGTGACAATAATTCATCTCTTGCGCATTTTGGCGGGCCTCTACAAACAATTTCAATGCACTGTTTTTATCATCAGCAGCAATAAGAGCATGCGCATGTTGGACAGATGCCCTTATCCGTAAAAGTCCATTGGTTCTTCTCACAATTTCAAGTGCTTGCAGCGAATGAAGCTGTGCATTGTCCAAATTTGAGCATGCAATTTCTAACGCGCTTTGTTTCATATTTTGTTGCGCCAGCCATAGGGCATCGCGCTCAATAGTCATAGAATTTGAAATATGTTTGCGAGCAAGTTCGTAATTACATAGTTTTGTTTGTGTAGTCCCCTGACGGAGCCATGCCCACGAGAGATACCAATAATTGAGCCTAGATAGACTCAAGCCCGCCAATAGCTTTTCGGCGGATACAAAATTTGTGTAGGCGGATTCATACTGATGAGACATTTCCAAACAACTTGAAATCCATAATTGTATTTTAGCGAATAATAATGATGATGGCTGAGTCAATGCTTGAGCTTTTGTGTACCATTCAAAGGCACCTCCAGCCCTAAAGATCACACCGCTATCGCGGTAGATATGCGCTATTTCTGTAAAAATTTTAGCTTTACATTCTTGGGCTGCCCCAAACTTCATTTCCGAGATATCAGTTAATAATAAAAACAATAAATTCATTTTTTGGCAGTTATCTGCAGTACCGGAAATGCGACTGAGGGTGTCATTTGCTTGCTCAAGTTCTTTCTGTTGTTGCTTGTTTCCGCTCGGAAAGAACAAATTGGGTATGTAAATGGGCATGTAAATATGTATATGTTTAATATTACTTAAAAAAATATTAATTTGAGTTAAAGTAGACTTTGATCCTCCGTTTTGATAAATATTGTTCGATTTTGAACCCATTATAGCACTTTCCTTGCTGTCTATAGTTCATTAATCTGCGTCATGTCATTCCTGTCTCTCCCTTTCTGAATAATAGTATACTTATTCTTTGCGATTCGATGTCCAGCAATGCCTCCTATGATAACTCCAATTATCCATGAAATTATTGCAGTTCCAATACCACTGAAAACCCATTCCATAAATCACTCCTTTCGGTTTCTGTAATCTAAGGCGGATTTTGTCCCATACAAATTGAGACTCTTTGCCTTTTGAGAGGTATTAGACTTGTTCCAAAACCAGAGTTCGAATTGGAGGGCGAGGGGCCGCGGGGGGCGCGCGGGGGGGGGGTGAGGAACGACTTGGGGGCCGA
>JAVBOU010000148.1:0-8850 GCA_031550185.1 Kiritimatiellia bacterium
AGTGCGCTTATAATTTCCGGGGTTGCCCAAATTAGGCTTATTCAAAAACTGTCCGACACAAAAAATGCTGGGCTTGATTTTGGGGGTGTTTTTGGTTTGTACTGGTGTCTTGGAAGCACCTCGGCCACGCCACGAGTCCACACCTTCAACCCCCGCAACATCATGCCACGATTTTTTTCTGACGACAGTTTTTGGAATCAGCCTATTTCGGACAACCCTGAAATTGATCCGCGCAATGATCATTTTTTAGCCGAGATTGCAAAGGATCCCGGCGAGCCGTTTTGGATCAACTGCGAGGAGTATTCGATTCCTGTTTATGAGGTCGATGACAACACGCCGCGTTACGATGTGATTCAGCGTGAGATGCCGGATTCGCAAAAGCCGGGACGCTGGAAGCCGCGCGAGAAGTATTGGAGTCAGGCGCCGGGTTTTGGTCGCGGTGTGCCGATTCCCGATGATGCGGTTGCCGCGCCGGGCACGGACATGCACCTTGCGCTGGTTGACTGGAAGCGTCGTCGCGCCTGGGACATGTGGATCGCGCGCAAGCGTCCCGACGGCCAGTGGGAGTCGAACACGGGCATGACGTATTCGCTGGATGGTTCGGGCGTGTGGCAGAGCTCGGACTTTGCCACGCTGCGCGATGATGATTCGATTCACTTTCACGGTCCGGGTCGGGCGGCGGGCGTGCCGATCATTGCGGGGTTGATCATGCGCGCGGAGCTTTTGGCGGGTGAGATTCGCCACAAGCTTGCGATGGCGACGTGGCACAATGCGCTCAAGGAGTTTGTGGCGCCGGCCACCTGGACTGACGGGTTTACGCCGGGCGGGTTGCCGGAGGGCGCGGTGATGCAGCTTGATCCGGGGTTGGATTTGGCGGCGTTTGGGCTTTCGCCGGCGGCGCTGACGATTGCGCGCGCGATGCAGCGTTACGGCATGGTGAATGTGGATGTTGCGCGCGGGAATGTGGTGTATGCGGAAAGTCCGCATGCGCCGGAATGGAGTTGGCGGGAGTTGCTGAAGCCTGATGCGCTGCGGGGGATTCCGCTCAAGCATTACCGGGTGCTGAAGCTTGGGGAGGTTGTGCGGATGGGGGATTGCGTGCGGAGGGTGGGGTAGGGGGTTATTGGTCTTCGTCGTCGAGGTCGTCGGTGTCGTCGTCGTCGTCGAGATCATCATCGTCGTCATCGTCGAAGTCGTCGGGGTCGAGTTCGTCGGGGGTTTCGACGACATCGACTACATCGACGACGTCGATTACGGGGACTACGGTGGCGTCGGGAGATTCGTCGGGAAGGGGAAGGAGGGGTTCCTGGGGTTTGCGGGAGCGTTTTGGTTTTTCGGGGGAGGGTTCCGGGGTGTCGGGTTTGGGGGTGCCGAGGCCGGGGTTTTTGCGGCCGATTTCTTTGAGCTTGATGGAGATGGTTTTGGAGATGCCTTTTTCGGGCATGGTGACGCCGTAGACGATGTCGGCGGCGGCGATGGTGTGCTGGCTGTGGGTGATGATGAGGAATTGGGATTGGGTGAGGAATTCGCGGAGGGCGTTGACGAAGCGGCCGATGTTGGAGTCGTCAAGGGCGGCGTCGAGCTCGTCGAGCATGGCGAAGGGTGAGGGCTTGATCAGGTAGATGGAGAAGAGGAGGGAGACGGCGGTCATGGTGCGTTCGCCGCCGGAGAGGAGGGAGATGGTCTGGGGGCGTTTGCCGGGTGGACGGGCGATGATGTCGACGCCGCATTCGAGGGGGTCTTCGGGGTTTTCGATGAGGACGAGGCGGGCTTCACCGCCGTTGAAGAGTTTGGCGAACATGGCGCCGAAGTTGGCGTTGGCCTGCTCGAAGGTTTGGCGGAAGAGGTCGCCGGAGGTGGTGTTGAGCTGCTGGATGAGGAGGGTGACTTGCTCCTTGGAGGCGAGGAGGTCGGCCTCCTGGGTGGTGAGGTGGGTGTGGCGGTCTTCGAGCTCTTTGTATTCTTCGATGGCGACGAGGTTGACGGGGCCGAGGTCGAGGATTTTGGTGTTGAGTTCGGCGATGCGGATTTCGGCGTCAGGGATGGCGGGCGGGGTGTCGTCGGGCCACTTGTGGGCGGGGAGGTCGAGGAACTGGTCGGGGGTGAGGCCGTAGTCGGTGTAGATTTTTTCGAGGGTGTTTTGGCGCAGCATGGTTTGCTGGGCGTGGTCGATGTCGAGGGAGGATTTTTTGTCGCGGGCGGTTTCGAAGGTGGCGCGGGTTTGGGCGAGGGCGGTCTCGGCGGCGGTGAGGGCGTTGCGTTTTTGGAGCTTGTCGTAGCGGGCGTCCTCGATGATGGCGAGGATGTTTTTGCGCTCCTCCTGAAGGGTGCCGAGGTCGGCGGTGAGGGTGGTGATCTCGTCGGAGAGGCGTTGGATGCCTTCGTCGTAGGAGGCAATGCCCTGGGAGCGGCCCTGGATGATGCGGGTGAGCTCGTCGACGCGGGAGGCGAGGGAGGTGTCGTGTTGGCGGGCGTGGTCGATTTGCTGCTTGAGGGAGTTGGCGGAGATGCGGGCTTCGGTGAGGCGGGTGGTGATGTCGGAGAAGGCGGTTTCTTTGTGCTCGAGTTCGGCGGAGCGGGTGGCGGAGCGTTCGACGTGGAGCTCGCGGGTGGAGATGAGGTGCTGGAGTTCGTCGGAGAGGGCGGTGTACTGGGTGTCTTGCTCGGAGGTTTGGCCGAGGAGGTGGTCGCGCTCGGCGGTGAGGGAGGAGAGGCGGAGGCGGGTGCGGTCGGCGTCGCGCTGGAGGGTTTGGACTTCGCCGTTTTTGCCGGCGGTGAGGCGGCGGGCGTGGTCGAGCTGGGCGCGGGTTTGCTTGAGGGTGTCGGTGAGGGTGGACTGGCGGAGCTGGAGGGCTTCGGTGGTGGTGGTGAGTGTGTTGAGCTGGGGCTCGAGGGTGGCGAGCTGGGTGGTGAGTTGTTGGATGTGGTTGCGGCGGGCGAGGGGGGCGGGGGAGGCGGTGTCGGGGTTCCAGAGTTCGGCGGCGCAATGGGGATGGAGGAGGATGCCGCGGGGGGTGACGATGGCGTGGTTGGGGGCGGCAGGAAGCGGTGTGGTGTCGGGCGCGAGGAGGACGTGGCCGAGGAGGTGTTCGGCGGCGGCGCGGAAGGTGTCGGAGACGGTGAGGGCGTCGAGGAGACGGGGGAAGGGGGCGTCGCTGTGGTGAGGCGCGGGCGCGTTGGTGGCGGCGATGAGAAGGCGGGCGGCGGCGGGGCGGGGCTGGCTGGCGAGCTGGTCGAGGATGGCGGAAGCGGTGGCGGGGGTGTCGACGAGGAGGGCATCGATCCAGGGGCGGAGGGCGGCTTCGACGGCGAGGCGGAGTTCGGCGGGGACGTTGATGTGGTCGAGGACTGCGCCGAGGAGGGCGCCGTGAGGGAGGTGGAGGGGGTTGGCGGGGTCGAGGATTTGGCGGTTGCCTTCGGGGAGGCCGTCTTCAAGCTCTTTGCGGTCGGAGAGGGTTTCGAGGCGGGCGCGGGTGGTCATGATCCCGGAGTTGAGATGGTGGCGCTGCTGCTGGGCGTCCTGGAGGGAGAAGGTGGTTTCGGCGAGTTCGTCCTCGAGGGTTTGGAGGGTCTGGGCGTGGTTGGCCTCGTCGTTTTGGAGGGCGAGGAGCTGGGCCATGGTTTCGGCGCAGGAGGCGTCGAGCTGGTGGAGGGATTTGTCGAGCTGGTCGTGCTCGGCGGAGATGCGTTCGCGCTGGAGGCGCTTGGCGCTGTGGGCGGATTCGAGCTCGGCGAGCTGGGATTGAATTTGGGCGGCGCGGCGTTCGCGCTGGAGGGCTTCGTCGCGGAGGATTTGGAGGTCGCGGCGGGTTTGGTCGATGTTGGCGCGGTATTCGTCGTGCTGATACTGGAGCTCTTCGAGGAGGCCGGCGGAGGCGTCGTGGCGCGCGGTGAAGTCGTCGAGCTGGGCGGCGAGGGTGTCGCGCTGTTCTTTGAGAAGAGTGATCTGGCGGTGGTTTTCGTTGATTTCGCGGGTGTCGCGCTGGGAGAAATTTTCGTATTCCTGGATGCGCTGTTCGTTGACGCGGATGACTTCCTGGGCGCGGAGGAGCTTGGCTTCGGTCTGGGTGGCGGATTCCTGGAAGGCGCTGATTTGCTGCTCGATGCGGAGGAGTTCTTCGTGGGAGGCGGCGGTGTTTTGCTCGGCGGCGGTGAGGGCGGCCTGGTGTTCGGCCATGGTGGATTCGAAGTTGGCGAGCTGGGCGTCGAGGTCGGCGAGGTGCGTGTCGAAGGCGTCGAGTTTGTGGCGGGCGACGTAGAGGTCGAGGCCGCGGAGTTCGTCCTTGAGCTCGCGGTAGCGCTTGGCCTTGCCGACCTGGCGCTGCATGGAGCCGAGCTGGCGCTTGACTTCGCGGATGACGTCGGTGAGGCGGAGGAGGTTGGCGTCGGTCTCGGCGAGTTTGCGGAGGGCTTCCTTGCGGTCGGCCTTGAATTTGGTGATGCCGGCGGCCTCCTCGAAGACGGCGCGGCGGTCCTCAGGTTTGGACGAGAGAATGGCGTCGATCTGGCCCTGGGCCATGACGGAGTAGCTGGTGGTGCCGATGCCGGTGCCCATGAAGAGGCGCTGGATGTCCTTGAGGCGGCAGGCGGTTTTGTTGAGGAAATACTGGCCCTCGCCGGAGCGGAAGACGCGGCGGGTGATGGTGATCTCATGGTACTCGACGCCGAGTTTTTCCTCGCAATCGGAAAAGGTGAGGGAGACTTCGGCCATGCCGAGGGGCTTGCGGTTGTCGGAGCCGTTGAAGATGATGTCGTGCATCTTGGCGCAACGCAACGCGCTGGGGCGCTGCTCGCCGAGAACCCAGCGGATGGCGTCGGAAACGTTGCTTTTGCCGCAACCGTTGGGGCCGACGATGGCGACCATGCCGGGTTCGAATTCGAGGCGTGTTTTATCCGCGAAACTTTTGAAGCCGATGATTTCGAGAGTCTTGAGATACATGCGGCTGTTTAGGGTACCGAACCGCGGGTTTTAAGGCAAGCCGGGAATTTTCGGTTGCGGTGTCGCGGCGTCGGCGGCCGGGGTCTCGAATCGACGGTCGTGGCGCGGAAGCATGACAAAACGCTCGCCGACCTGCGGTTGCAACGCGGCGTAGGCGTCGTGCGAGAGGCTGACCTCCACGATGCGCTCCTGGAGGGAAAGCTCGATGCGGACAACGGGGCCGGCGGTTTGGATGAGCATGACCTCGGCGGATTCGCCGTCGGCGTTGCGGACGAGCTGCACTTCGTGGGGACGCAGGTAAAGCTCCTCGTTGCCGCCGGGATTGGAGGGCAGGATGTTGACGGAGCCGAGGAACTGGCAGACGAAGGCGTTGTGCGGGTGATGGTAGACGTCGGCGGGCGTGCCGACCTGCTGGATGACGCCGTGGTTCATGACGACGATGCGGTCGGCGACTTCGAGGGCCTCCTCCTGGTCGTGGGTGACAAAGAGGGTGGTGACGCCGAGTTGCGCGTGGCGTTGGCGGAGCCAACGGCGCAGGGCGATGCGCACGCGGGAGTCGAGCGCGCCAAAGGGTTCGTCGAGGAGGAGGACGCCGGGTTCGATCGCGAGCGCGCGGGCGAGCGCAACGCGCTGGCGCTGACCGCCGGAGAGCTGGTCGGGGAAGCGCTTGGAGATCCATTCGAGCTGGATGATTTCCAAAAGCCGCTCGACGCGGCTGCGGATTTCGGCGTCAGAGGGGCGCGTTTTGCGGGGTTGCGCGCGGAGACCGAAAGCGATGTTTTCGAAGACGGACATGTGCCGGAAGAGCGCGTAATGTTGGAAGACGAAACCCACACGCCGCGCGCCGGTGGCGGCGTCCATGCCTTCTGTCAGGACCTGGCCGGAGTCCGGCGATTCGAGTCCGGCGATGATGCGCAGGAGCGTGGTCTTGCCGCATCCGGAGGGGCCGAGCAGGGCGACGAGTTCCCCGCTTTCGACGGAGAGCGAGACGTTGTCGAGAACCTTGGCGGAGCCGTAGGCTTTGGAGATGTTGCGCAGTGTGATGCTCATGAGGAAGGGAGTGTGGAGTGGTGCAGGGCGTTGCGCCGGGTTTTGTTGACGTGCCATTCGATGAGCGCGCGGAGAATTAGCGTCAGCAACCCGAGCAACGCGAGGAGCGACGCCACGGCGTTGGCGGCCACGAGGTTGTAATCGGAAAAAAGCGCCTCGATGTGCAGGGGCAGGGTGTCGGTTTTGCCACGGATGTGACCGGAGACGACGGAGACCGCGCCGAACTCGCCCATGGCGCGCGCGTTGCACAAAAGGATGCCGTAAAGCAGACCCCATTTGATGTCGGGCAGCGTGATGCGGCGGAAGGTGGTCCATGACGACGCGCCGAGTAGAAACGCCGCTTCTTCTTCCTCGCGGAGGCCGGATTCGAAAAGCGGCAACAGCTCGCGCACGATGAAGGGGAAGGTGACAAAAAGCGTCGCGAGAAGAAGTCCCGGCGTGGCGTAGATGACGGCGATGTTGCGCTCTGTCAGAAAGGGACCGAGCCAACCGTTCCGTCCGAAGACGAGAATGAACAGCAGGCCCGCGACAACCGGCGAAATGGAGAACGGCAGATCAATGAGCGTGAGGACAAACCGCTTGCCGTAAAACTGGCACCGCGCCAGCGCCCACGCCAGCATGACGCCGAAGACGATGTGAACCGGCAGCGCCAGCGCCACCAGCATCAGGGAAAGCCGCAACGCGTGAAGCGTTTCGTGATCCTTGAAAATGGTGAGGTAGGTTTTGAATCCCTCCGACAACGCCGTGGCGATGATGCCGGCAAAGGGCAGCACCACGAGCACGACCAGGTTGATCACGGCCAGCGTGATGAGCAGGCGCGGAACCCGTCGGGAGGCAAATGTGGATGAGGGATGCATGATGCGTCAGGCGTGCGTTTTGGTTTGCCAGCGTTGAAGCAGGTTGATGGCGAGCAGGAACACGAACGAGATCACGAGCATGCCCAGCGCGAGCGCAGTCGCGCCCTTGAAGTCGTACGTCTCCAGCCGCGAGACAATCAGCAGCGGCAGAATTTCGGATTCGCCCGGTTGGTTTCCCGCGATGAAAATCACAGACCCGTACTCGCCGAGTCCGCGCGCAAAGGCCATGGTAAATCCCGTCAGAAGCGCGGGCAGAAGCGCGGGCAGCTGGATGCGGCGAAAGATGTAAAACGGCGACGCGCCAAGGCAGTGCGCCGCCTCCTCCAGCGTGCGGTCGAGGTTCTCCAGCGCCGGCGCGACCGTCCGGATGACAAACGGCAGCCCGACAAAAACAAGCGCCACGAAAATCCCCTTCGGCGTGTAGGCGATCTGGATTCCCGCCGCGTCAAAGAGCCGGCCGATCCAGCCGTCCGGCGCGTAAAGCCCCGCCAGCGCGATGCCCGCCACGGCGGTCGGCAACGTGAAGGGCAGATCCACCAGCGCGTCCAGCAGGCGCCGCCCGGGAAAGCGATACCGCACCAGCACCCAGGCCGTCATGAAACCCGTGACCATGTTGAAGAGCGCGGCCAGTAGCGAGATGCCAAACGTCAGCCGGCACGCCGAGAGCACATTGCGGTCGCGGAACAACGCCGCGACTTCCGCCAGCGACAGCGAGGCGCCGCGAAGCACCAGCGCGCACACCGGGATCAGCACAATCAGCGTCAGATAAAGCAGCCCCAGCGAAAGCGTGAAGAGCGGACGCCGGCGTGATGGATGCGTCCGTCCCATGTCATTTCGCCGACTGGATCTGATCGAACACGCCGCCCGTGTCGAAATGCTCGCGCTGCGCCTTGGCCCAGCCGCCGAACTCCTCGTCAACCGTGACCATCTTCAGCGTCTGAAACTTCGCCAGCAGCTCCGGTTCCGTGACCAGCTCCGGCTGACTCGGACGGAAAAAATGTCTCGCCGCCAGCGTCTGCCCCTCCGCCGAATAAAGGCGTTTCAAATACGCCTCCGCCACATCGCGCGTCCCCTTTTTGTCCACCACCTTGTCCACAACCGCCACCGGCGGTTCCGCGCGAATGCTCAGCGACGGAATCACAATTTCAAACCCCTTTTGCGGAAACTCCTCCAACGCCAAAAACGCCTCGTTTTCCCACGCCAGCAACACGTCGCCCAGGTTCCGCTGGCAGAACGACAGCGTCGCCCCGCGCGCCCCCGAATCGAGCACCGGCACATGCTTGAAAAGCTCCGCCACAAACGCGCGCGCCTCCTCCTCCGTTCCCTTCTCCTTTCGCGCCCACGCCCAGGCTGCCAGATAATTCCAGCGCGCGCCGCCCGACGTCTTCGGGTTCGGCGTGATCACCCGCACATCCTTCGCCACCAGGTCGCCCCAGTCCTTGATATTTTTCGGATTGCCCTTGCGCACAAGAAACACGATCGTCGACGTGTACGGCGCGCTGTTGCCCGGCAGCCTCGCCTGCCATCCCTCGGACACAAGCCCGCCAAACTGATTCAGCGCGTTGATATCGTGCGCGAGCGCCAGCGTCACCACGTCCGCCGGCAGTCCGTCGATCACCGCGCGCGCCTGTTTGCCCGATCCCGCGTGCGACTGATCCACGCCGATCTTCTCGCCCGTCGTCTCCTCCCAATGCGT
This sequence comes from Kiritimatiellia bacterium, assembly GCA_031550185.1. Classification (GTDB taxonomy): domain Bacteria; phylum Verrucomicrobiota; class Kiritimatiellia; order RFP12; family JAVBOU01; genus JAVBOU01. The sequence continues at coordinate 8,543 of JAVBOU010000148.1, forward strand.
TACAAACGCGGCATTGTAAGCCTTGTAAAATTCACGCGTCGGATCATACGACACATTCAACAACGTCCGCGCCGGCGCGGCATGGAGCAACGGCGCGAAAAACGCGGCAACTATCACTAAAAAAAGGCTGAATTTCATGGCGGGAAACAACTCGGATTGAAAATGACAAGGATAACAAATGTCACCCCGCGGCACAAGAATTTGCGCGTCGTGGGCGGGGTGGGCCGCGGCCACGCCAAACCAGTTGACCAGCGGTACCGGGTGGGGTGGGGTGGGGGGGGGGTGTGGCTGTTGTAGCCCTGGAAAAG
>JAVBOU010000206.1:0-8512 GCA_031550185.1 Kiritimatiellia bacterium
TTAACTATCTATAAGTGAAAACTCTCGAATTTTTTGTTATCGCGTTCCCAGGGTAGCCGCAACCCTGGGCTTTGATGTTCAACCTCTCCGAGGTTGTCAATACGCCGTTGTGGCGTGGCAGAGGTCGCGCCACGCCACAACGCGTGATACGGAGTGCTTTACGAAAACGTTCACGAGAGGTGTTCCAATGTTATGCAAAGTACTATAATAAGCTAATGGGTGCGGAGCGCAGTGCAGAGTAAGACAGACATTCTTGTCTGTCCCTGTTGCATGACACCAGCGACATACAAGAATGTCTGTCTTACATTACTAACGTCCCAGCGGACTCCGGATAATTTCGCAACCGGGTGCAAGCGGCGTGCCGCCATTGAAGGACGACTCGTAAAGCGCCGCGAGAATGGCGACGTTTTTGCGGCCCTCTTCGCCCTCGACCAAACCGGGACGGTTCTCCGCGATCGCGTGAATGACGTCGGCCAGATACGGCGCGTGACCGCAACCGTAACAATTCGGAACGACCTGCGAGGCGTCTTCGCGAATGCGGGCATCCTCCTCGCGCTCCTCCTCAAATTTCCAATGCGTGAGCTCGTTAACCGCGTCGCCCTCGATGATGACGGAACCTTTTTCACCGAGCAATGTGATTGACGCGCCAAGCCCTTCGGGGCGCGCCGCGGTCGTTCCCTCAAAGGTGCCGAGCGCGCCGGAGGCGAATTGAAACGCCGCGACCGCGGTGTCTTCCGCCTCGAGCTTCATGAGGCGCGCCTGGCGGAAACAGGTCATGCGTTCGACCGGCCCCATGAACCACTGGAGCAGGTCGATGTGGTGGCACGCCTGTTGCGCCATCACGCCGCCGTCCATGCGCCAGGTGCCGTGCCAGCCGTCCTCGTAATACGGTTGCTCGCGCTTCCAGCGGCAGCACACGGCGCAGGAGACCATCTTGCCGAAACGCCCCTGTTCGAAGGCGCGGCGCACGGCGACGACCGCGGGGTTGAAGCGGTTTTGCTTCACGACAAAGAGGCGGCTGCCTGACGCGCGGCACGCGGCGATCATGCGGTCGCAATCGTCCACGCGAAGCGCCATGGGCTTCTCCACGACGATGTGCTTGCCATACGGTGCGAGCGCGATGGCGTGCTCCGCGTGGCAGCCCGAGGGCGTTGCCACGACCACGATGTCGAGCTCGGGGTGCGCCTTCATCATCGCGTGAAAATCGGTGTAGTGGTTCGGGATGCGCCACGTGGCGGCGCGTTCCTGCGCGGCGGCGGGATTCGTGTCGCACGCGGCGATCCACTCCGCGTTGACCTTTTCCAGCGCGTTCAAATGGTTGGGCGAGACGCGTCCGCAACCGACCAGACCCAGGCGAAATTTTTTTTGCATGGTGAAAACTCTTTGTACGGAAAACGAACATGATACCGCAGCGCCGTCCGAAAGAAAAGGGCGTTGTGGCGTGGCAGGACCCATGCTCTGCCACAACGCGGTTTTCCGCGCCGCGGGCGGCATACTTTTTCAACAACACGTTTACAAAAAGTGTTATACTGCCCGTATTTTCGTGGAGCAACTATTGGGGTGTTTATGATTTACGGCTACATCCGTGTCAGCACGGACAAGCAAACCGTTGAAAATCAGCGATTCGAAATTCGGCAATTTTGCGCGCAAAATGCCTTGCGGGTCAATCGCTGGATTGAGGAGACCATTTCAGGCACGAAGGACGTGGAGGAGCGGAAACTGGGGAGGCTGCTGAACGAAATGAAAAAGGGGGATGTCCTCATTTGCGCGGAATTGTCGCGCCTGGGACGCAACTTGCTGATGATCATGGCGATCTTGAACCAGTGCATGAAGAACGACGTCCAGGTCTGGACGATCAAGGACAACTACCGGCTGGGCAGCGACATCAACTCGAAGGTGCTGGCCTTTGCCTTCGGGCTTTCGGCGGAAATCGAACGCAACCTGATTTCGCAGCGCACAAAGGAGGCGCTGGCGCGGCGGCGGCTCGAGGGCGGCGTGCTGGGGCGCCCCAAGGGCAGCCGCTGCAAGCAGACGAAGCTGAGCGGACGCGAGCGGGAAATTCAAAACCTGCTCGATCGAAACGTGTCGATCAACGGCATCGGCCGCATCCTCGGCGTTCACCGGCTCACGGTCTCGGCGTTTTTGAAATCCTCCATGGTGTGCCAGCAGCCGTATGTCGTGGAGCCTGTTCCGCTTCCCGAGGCCGACGTGACGATGGTCGATTGACGCGCCGGCGTTTTACCAACGCGCCGGAATATGCTAGAGTTCACGTCACCATGAAGCCCGATTTTTCCCAGATCCTCAAAGTTCTCAACCATCAGAAGCCGGATCGCCCGGTGCTGTTCGAATTTTATCTCAACGCACGCCTCGACGAAAAGCTCGCGGGGCCGCCCATGCCCGCCGGATCGTCCAAGGTCGAGCACCACGCCCGCACAGCGCGCGTCTTCTGCAACGCGGGGTATGATTATGTGACGATCATGGACACGGGCATGTACTTCCCGTGCAACGAGGACCAGCACGGCGCGCGCACGAAATCGCTCAACGAGGGCGCGGTGATCACCGACCGCGCGTCGTTCGACGCGTACCGCTGGCCGGACGCCGACGCCGTGGACCTCTCGCCCATGGGCGACGCGCTGACGCCCGCGCTCGAGGGCGCGAAGATCATGCCCGCGCTGCCATGCGGCGTGCTCGAAAACGTGATCCGCCTGACCGGCTACGACGCCCTGTGCTTCATGCTCATCGACGACCCCGTGCTGGTCACCGACATTTTCGAGGCCGTCGGTTCGCGGCTCCTGCGCTTCGTCGAACGCGTCGCGCCGCTGCCCAACGTCGGCATCATCATGTCCAACGACGACTGGGGCTTTCGCTCGCAAACCATGCTTCCGCCCGACCTGTTGCGCAAGTACGTCTTTCCGTGGCACAAGCGGATCGTTGCCACGGCGCACGCGGCGGACAAGCCGGCGGTGTTGCACTCCTGCGGCTTTGCGGGCGACATCATGCCTGACATCATCCACGACATGAAGTTCAACGGCAAACATTCCTTTGAGGACGCGATTGAACCCATAGAACAGGCCTATTTGAAGTATGGCCGCGACATCGCCCTGCTGGGCGGCATCGACGTCAACTTCATGGTCAACGCCACGCCTGATGCCATCCGCCAACGTGCGAAGGCGTTGCTGACGCTCTCCGAAAAATTTAACAATTATGCCCTCGGCACCGGCAACTCCGTACCCGATTACATTCCGGATGAGCATTACCTGGCCATGATTGCCGTGGCCACCGAAGGCCGTGAATAGAAATGTAAGACAGACATTCTTGTCTGTCATTGAGGTGGCGTACTGTTAGGTCGTGCCTTGCTGGGGTATGACCGCTGTACCCCAATTTGCCGACTCTATTCGTCCGCCGGAAAATCATCAACGTCCGGTTCGGCTTCGATGTTTTTCACGGTTTCCTCAGCCTTAAATTCCGCGGCGATTTGTTCGGAAATGACGCCGGGTTCGGGTTCTTTTTCGGCAGGCTTTGGTTTTTCCTTGAAGTGAACCTTTTTGCGTTCGGCGGGTTTTGAGCGCTGGAGCGTGGGATCCATGGCGTTGAGTTCGCCGAGGTTGCGCAGGCCGAAGTGATCGAGAAAGGCGGAGGTGGTGCCGTACAAAAACGGACGTCCGGGAAGCTCGCTGCGGCCGACAATGCGGATGAGGTGCAGCTCCATGAGACCCTTGACGAGATGGTCGACGCCGACGCCGCGGATGGCCTCGATTTCGGATTTTGAAACGGGCTGGCGGTAGGCGATGATGGCCAGGGTTTCGAGCGACGAACGCGAAAGGCGTTGCGGACGGCCGGCCTTGAGGAAATGACGCAACCACAAGCCCACCGCGGGTTGCGACTGGAAGCGCCAACCGCCCTGGCGTTCGACGAGCGAAAGGCCGACGCCCATGCGGTCGAGCAGTTTGGCAAGCCCTTCGATGACGTCCTGCACGTCGCGCGGGCTGGCGTCGGCGTAGACCTTTGCGGCTTCGTCTTCGGGATTGGCGGCGGCGACTTCCTGCAAACATTTGCGGATGTCTTCGAGCGAGAGCGGACGGTCGGCGCCGAAAATCAATCCGCCGATGATTTGCTGGAGGCTTGACGCGCGGGGCAAAACGCCGGAGAGGTCGTTGGGGTCGATGAGGTCGGGCTGGTCGGCGGACGGATCGGGTTGAACAGGTTGCTCGTCAAAATTGGGATCATCGCTCATGGCAGTGGGGTTCCGTTGGGTTCTTCGGCGGACGGGAGGATGACGATGTCGTGAAAGGCTTCGTTTTGCCGGGCGTTGATCTGGCGCAGGCGGAGGAGCTCGAGGAGCGCGAGGAAGGTGATGATGATTTCGCCGCGCGGGGAGAGGGCGTCGAAGAGCTGCATGAAGCGGACGCCCTCGTCGCTGGCCTTGGTCAGGCGCAGGATGTGATCCATCTTGTCGGGCACGGTCCAGCGGATTTCTTCGAGGTGGCCGAAGGGTTCGGTGGGCGCGCGTTCGAGCACGGTTTGAAATGCGGTGAGCAAATCAAAGAGCCCGATGTCGCCGAGCGACAGCGTGGTCTGCGTGGTTTCGTCCTCGACGTAACCGGACTCCGCGCCGAAATTAAAAATCGCGCTTTGCAGGAGTTCGCGCGAGGCGAGCGCGCCCGCGGCGTCCTTGAATTTTTTGTACTCGATGAGCTGGCGCACGAGCTCCATGCGCGGGTCGATCCACTCGGCTTCTTCTTCGTCCTCACCCTCGCCGCGGCGCGCGATGACGGGGAGCAACATGCGGCTCTTGATCATCATGAGCGTGGTCGCCATCACGAGAAACTCGCCCGCGATGTTGAGGTCGAGCATGCGCATCATGTCGAGGTAGTCCATGTACTGGCGCGTGACGCGCTCAATGGGAATGTCGTAAATGTCCACCTCGTCGCGGCGGATAAGGTAAAGCAACAAATCCAGCGGCCCCTCGAAAATGTCGAGGTCAACCTTGTAGTCTTCCTGCTGCAAATCCTTGAGCGCCATTATGCGATCCCCACGGCTGCGCGTGCGCGTGTCAGCGTTTTCACCGCTTCTGTGCGTGCGCGCGCTGCGCCGTCATTCAGCACGCCCTCGACGTAATCCATGTTTTGCACCAGTTCCGCGCGGCGCTTTTGGAATGGCTCGAAGACGCGTTCGAAAATTTCGTACAGCGCCTTTTTCGCGTGGCCGTAGCCCATGCCGCCCGCGCGATAACGCGCCGCGAGTTCGTCGCGCTCCGCGTCCGTGGCAAAAAGTTTGTAGAGCGCGAAGATGCTGCTCGTGTTCGGATCCTTCGGCGCCTCCAGCGGCGCGGAGTCGGTGACGATGCGCATGATGCGCGCCTTCGCCTCCTTCATGTCGCCGAAGAGTTCGACCGTGTTGCCGTAACTCTTCGACATCTTCTGGCCGTCCAACCCCGGTACCACCGCGACCTCCTCCTGGATCGACGGCTCCGGAATCTTGAACACCTCGCCATACGTGTTGTTGAACTTGATCGCCATGTCGCGCGTCACTTCCACGTGTTGCTTCTGGTCGCGGCCTACGGGCACGATGTCCGACTGATACGCCAGAATGTCCGCCGCCATCAACACCGGATACGCAAAAAGCGCGTGGTTCGCCGCAATGCCCTTCGCGATTTTGTCCTTGTAAGAGTGGCAGCGCTCCAGCAGCCCCATTGGCGTCGCGCACGACAAAAACCACGCCAGCTCATGCACCTCCGGCACGTCGCTCTGGCGGAACAACGCCGTTCGCGCCGGATCCAGCCCGCACGCCAGAAAATCCAGCGCCACATCGCGCGTGTCCGACCGCAACCGCGCCGGATCCGTCACCGTCGTCATCGCGTGGTAGTTCGCGATAAAAAGAAAGGTTTCGCCTCTTTCCTGTAATTGCAGCGCCGGCCGCATCATGCCGAAATAATTGCCCAAATGCAACTTGCCCGAAGGCTGGATGCCCGAAAGAATTCTCATCGTCAATATCCTCGAAAAAAAAGAGGCAATAATTTTACCCCAGCCCGCCACGCGTGACAAGCCTGAATCCACCGGTCAGGGCCACAGCATTTACTTTTCCGTCCCGTAGGGACGGGATGTTGGTAGAATAATGCCCACAAAACATTCGTTCTGTAGGGACGAAATGTTGCGAACGGAAGCGGTGGGTTCCGACGCCTGAGTGACGCAACATCCCGTCCCTCATGGGACGGATGAACGAATAGAACGCGATTTTCTACCAACATCTCGTCCCGATGGGACGAAAAACAGCGAAAACAAAGAAAAAATAAATGCTGTGGCCCGAATCCACCGGTGGCTTGCAGTTGCCAGCCGACAGAACGGGTGCTACACTACGTTTCATGAGCAACACCCCAGCAAAAGGAACGATTTTAATTGTCAGTGATGGCAAGGCCGGGCATGAGCAGCAATCGCGCGCGCTCTGCGCGGGCATGGGGTTTGACTGCGAGGTCGTTCATGTGGGTTACCGCGCCAAATGGCGCAAGGGACTTTCGTACGGCTTCGACTGGCTTGGCATCGCGTGGAGCGGCCTCTTTTGCCAAAGCGGCGCCGCGTGCGCACCGGGCAAATTTTCCGCGGTCGTCGCCACGGGTTCCACGGCCTTTTATCCGGCGCGCGTCCTGGCGCGCAAACTCGCCGTGCCGGTGATCGCCGTCCTCTCGCCGCGCGGATACCGGCTCGGCGGATTCGATTGCATCCTCTCGCCGGGTTTCGACCGGCTTCCGCCGCGTGACAATGTTGTCGTCGCGCCGGTGAACCTGACGCAGGTCGGCGACGATTTTTACACCAAGGGCGTCACGGATTTCGAGGCGCGCTTTGTCCGCGATCCGCAACGCAAGGCGCTCGGCGTGGTCATTGGCGGCCCCAACAAATTCACGCGCATGCCCGCCGACAACCTGCGCCGCCAACTCACCGACGTCTTCACCGCGACCGAAGGCATGACGCGCTGGGTCACCACCTCGCGCCGCACCCCGCCCGACGTCGAGCAAGTGATTCGCGACATGGATTTCGACTACCGTCTCATTTTCCGCGAGGACACCTTCAACCCCATCCCCGCCTTCGTCATGTTGTGCGACACGATTTGCGTGACCAGCGACTCCACCGGCATGATCAGCGAGGCCGTCACGCGCGGCACCTCGCGCGTCGAAATCCTCGTCAATCCCGGCAAGCGCGGCACCAAGTTTGAGCGTTTTATCGACGATCTTCAGGACATGAATTGCGTGCACCGCTTCAACGGCCGCCCCGGCGACGCGCGCCGCAAAATCGACCTCCAACCGGTCATGCAACAGGTTGCCGAAAAAACCGGACTGGACAAATAAAAGGAGCTCCGTCATGAGCGAGAAAAAACGAAAAGTCACCATCATCGGCGCCGGCGCCGTCGGCTCCACCTTCGCCTACGCGCTCGCCCAAAGCGGTCTGGCCGACGAGATCGCCATCTGCGACGCCTTCCCCAATTTTGCCAAGGGCCAGGCCATGGATCTCGCGCAGGGTTTGCCCTTCCTGCCCCAGGTTTCCATCCACCCCGGCACCGACGCCGACTACAAGGACAGCGACCTCATCGTCATCACCGCCGGCGCCAAGCAGACCCCCGGCGAAACACGCCTCGCCCTTCTCAAGCGCAACGCCGGCATCATCCGCGACATCGCCGGCAGCATCGCCGCCTCCGGTTGCAACGGCGTCATCGTCGTCGTCAGCAACCCCGTTGACATCCTCACCAAAATCGCCTGCAACGCCACCGGCTGGCCCCGCGGCCGCGTCATTGGCTCCGGCACCGTGCTCGACACCGCCCGCTTCCGTTACGCCCTCAGCCGCGAATGCGGCGTCGACGCCCGCAACGTCCACGGCTACATCCTCGGCGAACACGGCGACAGCGAATTTGCCGCCTGGTCCATGACCTCCATCGCCGGCCAGCGCATCAACGACTACTGCCTCATTTGCGGCGAATCCAAGGCCTGCGCCATGCAAAAGCGCGACGCCATCCTCAAGGAAGTCCGCGAGTCCGCCTACCACATCATCGACTACAAGGGTTCCACCTACTACGCCATCGGTCTGGCCATGACCCGCATCGCCGGCGCCATTCTCCGCAACGAGCACAGCATCCTCTCCGTCTCCGTCGAGCTCCAAGGCGAGTTCGGCCTCCGCGACGTCTGCCTTAGCGTTCCCTGCGTCATTGGCCGCGCCGGCATGGAGCGCATCCTCGACGCCAAGCTCGACCCCGACGAGCAACGCAACCTCGAAAGCTCCGCCCAACACCTCCGCAACGCGCTCGATGAAATGAAGTGAAATGTCTGTCGTGGCAGAGCATGACCTCTGCCACGACAGGATCATCGTGCGCCCAACGGGGCAGGTGAATTTTTGAGAGTATTGACATATAGATAGTTAAATGCTATTGTTCCGTTTTCACAAGGAGTTGTGTCATGCCTGAATGCAAGAAGTGCAAGGCCACGTGTTCCATAAAAAGCGGGTTTGTCCGGGGAAAACAACGCTATCAA
>JAVBOU010000143.1:0-26294 GCA_031550185.1 Kiritimatiellia bacterium
ACGATTCGCTTTGCACGAAGAAGCCGCCGGAGCCCATGGCGGGGTCGTAGACTTTGCCGGAGAAGGGCTCCAGCATTTCGACGATGACGGAGACGATGGATTTGGGCGTGTAGTATTGGCCGCCTTTTTTGCCTTCGGCCAGGGCGAACTGGCCGAGGAAGTATTCGTAAACGTGGCCGAGGATGTCCTTGGCGTTGAGGTTGGCGTGCTTGAAGGGGATGGACGAGATGACTTCGCTGATGAGGCCGATGAGTTTGGACGGCTCCAGCTGGAGCTGCATGTAGCGGTTTTTCTCGATGACGCCTTTGAGGCGGGGGTTTTCCTTTTCGACGGCTTCGAGGGCGTCGTCGATGAGGCGCGCGGCGGAGCGGAAGGTGTATTTTTCGGTTTTACCGTTGCGGATTTCGATCTCGGTGTCGGGCGCGAGGGCGGCGTTTTCGCGGATGGTTTTCCAGCGGGCGAGCGGGGGAACCCAGAAGACGTTTTTCTCGGTGAAGTAGTCGCGGTCTTCGAGTTCGGCATGAATGGCGGCTTCGTAATCGGCGTCGGTTTGGTAATCGGCGCGGTCGAGGTGGTATTCGCTTTTCGGATCGCGGAAGGATTTGTCGAGTTCTTCACGACGGAGATCAAAGGCGTCAGAGACGTATTTGAGAAAGATAAGAGGAAGAACCGCGTGCTTGTAAACAGCGGCGTCGAGTGCCGGCAGAAGCTTGCAAGCAGCTTTCCAAAGTTTTTTGTCGAGCTCGTCGAGGAAGGCTTGTTCGGCGGAGGTGGTCATCAGAGTCGTGGGGTTGATAATGGATGAAATTATAGGCGCGTTGGGTTGAAAAGACAAGTTTTCGTGAAGTGGATTTGACACATAAATGTCGGTGTATTGATTGGTGTACGCGGTGGGTGGCATCATGGTGACTTGTGAAGGGGAGGGTTGTGGGGTGGGCGGTTCACGCGGAGGCGCGGAGACGCGGAGGCAGGGAGATGGTTGACGATGCGATGAAGGCCTTCTTTCAAAGTTGCCGCGCCAAAGTTGATCAGCAGTCCGACAGGAAGGCGCATCAGACGGAGGTAGGTGAGGAGTTGTTTGCTGTGAACGGGCGCGAGGGTTTCAACTGATTTGAGTTCCACAATCACGTGATCTTCGACGAGGAGATCGAGGCGCAAACCATCTTCGAAAATCATGCCGTCGTATTCGAAGCGCATGGTCTTTTGGCGTTCAACGCGTAGGCCCCGTTTTTGTAGCGCGCGTGACAACACGATTTCATAAACCGACTCCAACAAGCCGGGGCCCAAGTCCATGTGAATCTTGAGCGATGAATCAATGATGGCGCCGGTGATGTCATCCAAACTGGGAGAAGATTCACGCGGAGGCGCGGAGGACGCGGAGTTGTGAGTGGGGTCGGTGTGCATGGGTTCGGTGTGCATGGGTGCGATGGTTTCGGGGATGTTATTCAAACTGAGGGAGGACGCACGCGGAGGCGCGGAGGGGTGCGATGGGTTCGGTGTGCATTTGAGAAAAAAAAATCACATGTTAAGAGAGGAGTCATCTCCGCGTCTCCGCACCTCCGCGTGATTCGTTTTCGTTATTGCGACGCGAGGCTGGCGTAGAGGGTTTGAGGAAGGACGCGGGTGATGATGACGGGGAGGAGGTCGCCGGGGGAGATGGAGCCGGGGTTTTCGAAGATGACGATTTTGTTGGTGGAGGTGCGGCCGGACCAGCGGGAGGGGTTGCGGAGGGAGGGGCCTTCGACGAGGATGTCGAGGGTGGTGTGAAGGAGGTTGTCGTTGAGGGTTTGGCCAACCTGGTCCTGGAGGTCGAGAAGGAGCTGGTTGCGGCGCATTTTTTCTTCGGGGGAAAGGCTGTCGTCGAGGCTGGCGGCGGGTGTGCCGGGACGCGGGGAATATTTGAAGATGAAGGAGTTGTCGAAGGCGGCTTCGCGGACGAGGGAGAGGGTTTGCTGGAAGTCGTCTTCGGTTTCGCCGGGGAAGCCGACGATGATGTCGGTGGTGATGGCGATGTCGGGGATGGCGGCGCGGAGGCGGCGGAGGGTGTTGAGGTAGTCGTCGCGGGTGTAGCCGCGGCGCATGGCGGCGAGGATTGTGTCGGAGCCGGATTGGACGGGGAGGTGAAGGTGGTGGCAGATGTTGGGATGGCGGCGTAACACGTCGATGAGTTCGTCGGTGCAACCGGTGGGATGGGCGGAGGTGAAGCGGAGGCGTCTGAGGTTGGGGGTTTGCGCGACGGCGTGGAGGAGGCGGGGGAAGGGTTCGCGGTACGTGGCAGAGGTGGAGCTGTGCCACGCGTCGTTGGCGAGGCCGTAGCGCATGACGGACTGTCCGAGGAGGGTGATTTCGCGGGTGCCGTTTTGGACGAGGGTTTGGACTTCGTTGAGGATGTCGGCGGCGGGGCGGGAGTATTCGGGGCCGCGGACGTCGGGGACGATGCAGTAGGCGCAACGGCGGTTGCAGCCGAGGAGGACGGTGACGAAGGCGGAGAGAGGCGCGGCGAGGTGCTGGTCGGGGTTGCCGGGTGAGTTGGTGGGCGGGTCGAGGTAGGCGATGCGGGTGTCGCCGTCGCGGAGGCGCTGGAGGAGCTCGGGGATGACGTTGAAGGAGCGGGTGCCGAGGGCGAAGTCGAGGCGGGGGACACGTTTGAAGAGTTCGTGGCCGAGGCGCTGGGCCATGCAGCCGGTGAAGCCGACGAGGAGGGGGCGGGTTTTCTTTTTGGCGCAGAGGAGGCGGGCCTTGCCGATGGCTTTGTCCTCGGCTTTTTCGCGGACGGCGCAGGTGTTGATGAGGATGAGGTCGGCGTCGGCCTCGTCGCGCGCGGGAAGGAGACCGCAGGATTCGAAAAGGGCGGCGAGCATTTCGGAGTCGCGGACGTTCATCTGGCAGCCGTAGGTGTGGAGCAGGTAGGTCATTATTTTTGGGGTTCGGCCTTGGGTTCGCTGTCGAAGAAGAGAGAGGAGACCGCGCGGCCGACGCGGCTGACGACGCCGACGTTGACCCAGCGGGGATTGTCGCGCGGGCCGGTGACGTGAAAGGTAAGAAGCAGGTAGTTGACGGGCGAGGCGATGAGTTTGGCGAAGCTGCCGAGGAGGGTGCGGTCGGCGAACATGTGGGATTGGAAGGTGAGGTTGAGCGCGTCGTCGTCGATGTCGTAGTCGCCCTTGCCGAGGATGGTGAAGGCCTCGCCGGTGATGGCGAGCTTGGTGAGGTGGAGCGTGTTGCTGGTGATGGTGAAGGCACCCTCGGAGGAGGTTTGCTGCGTGAGCCAGTTGACGCCGGGAATGTTTTGGGCCATGAATTCGGTGAAGCCGGCGAAGAGGGGGAAGCGCGCGATGCGGGCGTTGGCGCTGGTGTAGCCGCCGGTGGCGTGGAGGATGTCGCGGGGGGTGTCGAGCGCGCTGGTGAAGGTGAACGTGCCCTGGAGTTCGCCGCTGGTCGGCGCGTTGGTCGGCGAGAAGAGCGGCATGAGTTCCGCGAGGAGGAAGCGCGACACGTGAAAGGTTGACGACAGGCGGCCGGGCTCGGGCAGAAGGTCGACGCGCAGGTCGCCGGTGAGCTTGCTGGCGCCGGGCGTGACGAGCGTGATGGAGTCGGCGACGATCCGCGGCCCGACGAAGCTGTAACGGCCTGAGAGCATGGCGAAGGGCAGGTTGAAAAGGCGGCCGGACTCGGCGGAGAAAGCGCCGCGGAAGTTCATCGCGCGAAAGGCGTTGTTGGTGTTGATGTCGATGCGACCGTTGGCGGTCGCGGTGACCGGGCCGAGCGAGGCGAGGGGTGCGAGTTGTTCGGGCGGAAAAACGTTTTCCGCCAGGACGTTGATGTCGGCCAGCGGCAACGTGGCCGAGGCCTCGATGTCGATGGTCTCCGGCCAAACGGTGAGCTCCAGGCGCGCGGGCGAAAATGACGTGAAGCCGCGAAATCCCTTGAGTTCGGCCTTGTAAAAGTTGTTGGTCTCCACATACGACAGCCTGCCACTGACCTGTGAAAAGGGAACGCCGAGATAGGCGCCGACAACGTTTTCGCAGACCAGCGACAGTGCGACCTCGTCCTTCGCATACGACGCGTCGATAAAAAATTCGATGCGCGGATACGGCGGCGGCAACGCGATGCGGCGGATGATCGCCTGCACCGCCGGCGTGTTGAGCGGCTCGAGAAATGCGTCGACATGCGCGGCGGAAACCCGGCCTTCAGCGGAGAAGACAATGGTCTGCTTCGCGAGGTCGATTCGCAACGCGCCCTCAGCATGTTCGGCGTCAGGCTGGCCGAAGTTGTCAATCGTGAAAGCGAGCCTGGCGAACTCGACGCGCGTCGCCTTGGTCGTGAGCCTTGCGGAAATTTCGCCGAAGGGAATGCCAAAGACATTGGCGTTCGACAACTCCAGCTCCAGCGGGCGCAGCGTCTCGGGCAACGTGGCCGGCGGCAGCGCCCCCGCCGTGTTCGTCATGAGGCATTCCGGGATTCCGGGAAGCGACAGTCGGTCGACCGACACGCGCGACACCCATTCGCGCAGATCGCGCGACAACGCGGGCGTCAAATGACACGTCACGCGTTTCGCCGTCAGGCACGCGGTGTTCAGCGAACCCTTCTCCACGACCTTGACGTCATGAAGGTTGAGGCGCTGGAGCGAAAAATCCGCGCGGCGAACTTCCAGCAAAAAAGGAATCTCCGGCGCGTCGACACGCTCCAGCAAACCGCGCAACACGCGCTCCGGCACCGGCACCTGAAAGACCGAAATGTACAGCACCCCGACCAGCACAAGGAACACGCAGAGCAGAACCAGCCGCATGAAAAGGCGACACAAAAAAGAGATGAGCTTCTTGACAAACACAACCCACAGGATACGCGATTGACCGCAAAAAATAAAGCGCGTCGTGGCGTGGCAGAGCTCGTGCCACGCCACGGCGCGCATTCGACCTTCCGCCCCGTTGAGTGTTGGACATTCGCAAACGCGTGTGCTAAGCTTTTTCCATATTTTCAACCATGTCGTGGCGCGCTCCCAAATCATCCAAAGCAAGCCGCGCGTGGCAGGGCGTGACGCTTTGCCTCGCCGTGGCGGCGCTTGGGTTGGCGGCATGTGTCACACGCTCGATCGCGCCACCCAAAGGCGTGACGCCGCGCCAGGTGAAAATCGAAACCACGGGCTATTGTAACTGCGGTCAATGCTGCGGCTGGGAATACTCGATGTTCGGCTTCGGCCCGCCGGTTTACTCTTCCGGCGCGAGCAAGGGCCAGCGCAAAACCGTCGGCATCACCGCGTCGGGCAAGCCCGCAAAACGCGGCACCCTCGCCGCGGATCCGTCGGTTCCTTTCGGCACCGTGGTGAAAATCCCGGGCTATGGATTTGGCCGCGTTGATGATCGTGGCGGCGCGATCAAGGGCAACAAACTTGACCTCTGGTTTCCTTCGCACCAGGCCGCGAAGGAATGGGGCCGCAAAACACTGACCGTCACCATCTGGCCTGCCTCACCATGAACGAAATTCCAAACACATCCTCCGACACCTCGCGCCACTTCATCCGCCAGATCATCGGGGACGACGTCGCCGCGGGTGTTCCCGGCGGCAAGGTCGTCACGCGCTTTCCGCCCGAACCCAACGGCTGGCTCCACATCGGCCACGCCAAAGCCATCACCATCAACTTCGGCATGGCGCGCGAATTCAACGGTGCCTTCAATCTGCGCATGGACGACACCAATCCCTCGAAGGAATCCGAAGATTTCGTCAACGCCATCCAGCGCGACATCGAATGGCTCGGTTGCAAGTGGGACAACTTTATTTACGCAAGCGATGCATTCGACACCATGCGCGACATCGCCGTGGCACTGATCAAGTCCTGCCACGCGTACGTTTGTGAAGTCCCGCAGGAGGAGTGGAAAAACTTCCGTGGCGTCCCCAGCGCGCCCGGCACCGAAAGCCCCTTCCGCAACCGTCCCGTCGACGAAAGCCTCGCGCGCTTCGACGCCATGTGCCGCGGCGAATGCGACGAAGGCGCCATGTGCCTGCGTGCGAAAATCGACATGACCTCGCCCAACATTCACCTGCGCGATCCCGTCATCTACCGCGTCCTGCACATGCCCCATTACCGCGCCGGCAAAACCTGGAGCGCGTATCCCATGTACGACTTTGCGCATCCCATCGAGGACGCGCTCGAAGGCATCACCCACTCGCTCTGCTCCATCGAATTTGAAGTCCACCGGCCGCTCTACGACTGGGTCATCGACCGCCTCGCCGAGCTCAACCTCCTCATCATCCGCAACGGCGAACCCGTCCGCCCCAAGCAGCGCGAATTTGCCCGCCTCAACCTCACCCACACCGTCATGAGCAAGCGCTATCTGCTCCAGCTCGTGCAGGAAAAAAAGGTCACCGGCTGGGACGATCCGCGCATGCCCACGATCTCCGGATTCCGCCGCCGCGGCTTCACGCCCGAATCCATCCGCGACTTCTGCGAGCGCGTCGGCGTCTCCAAATACAAAAGCCTCACCGAGCTCGCCCTGCTCGACTCCTGCGTGCGCGACGACCTCAACCGCCGCGCCACGCGTCGCATGGCCGTCATCAACCCCGTCAAAGTCGTCATCGACAATTTCCCCGCGGACGCCGAGGAATTTTTCGACGCGCCGAACAACCCCGAAGACCCCGCCGCCGGTTCGCATCAGGTTCCGTTTTCACGCGAGCTGTGGATTGAGCGCGACGACTTCATGGAAGTGCCGGAGAAAAAGTTTTTCCGCGTCACACCCGGCCAGGAAGTCCGTCTTCGTTACGCCTGCCTCTTCAAATGCACGCACGTTGAGAAAGACGCCGAAGGCAACGTCGCCGAAATCCACGGCACTTGGGATCCCGCCTCGCGCGGCGGCACTTCGCCCGACGGACGCAAAGTCAAGGCCACCATCCATTGGGTCTCCGTCAAACACGCGCTCCCCGTCGAAGTCCGCCTCTACGACAAGCTCTTTACCGTGCCCGAACCGCAGGCCGACCCCGACCGCGACCCGCACGACTTCCTCAATCCCAACTCCCTCGTCACGCGCACCGCTTTTGCCGAACCCGCGCTCGCCGGCGCCGCGCCGGGTGAACACTTCCAGTTTGAACGCCTCGCCTACTTCTGCGTCGACCCCGACCGCGACGCCGAAGGCCGTCCTGTTTTCAACCGTACCGTAACCCTCAAATCCAGCACCTAATCAAAAGGAGTTCTCATGTCCGACTCGATCCTCCATCTCGCCGCCGCCGACTTCGACGCCACCATTGCCAAAGGCGTTGTCCTCGTTGACTTCTGGGCCACCTGGTGCGGCCCCTGCAAAATGCAGTTGCCGATCCTCGAAAAACTCGCGCCCGACTACGCCGGCCGCGTCACCATTGCCAAGGTCAACATCGAGGAGGGCGACAACAAATCCATCGCCATCCGCTTCGGCATCCGTAGCATTCCCACCCTTCTCATTTTCAAGGACGGCAACCATCTCCAAACCCTCGTCGGCCTCCAGGCCGAACCTCTCCTCCGTCAGGCGCTCGACTCCATCGTCGCCAAGTAAAAAGAGAGAGATGAGATCATGTAGATGGAATTTGATGAGATGTGGCATTTCATCGGCTCAAAAAACAAGCTTTGGTTTATCAAGGCCGTTGAGCGTGGCACACGCCGAACTGTGGCCTGGGTGCCCGGTGATTGAACGTGACACAGCAATATCCGTCACCTTTGGGGCGATTCACGCGACGTACAATAGTCGTTTCACACGACGTGCAAATGGTGGACTTGACCTTACGCATTTGGCATGCGGTCACAATCACGGATCTCTTCTCCCAATTGCAAGAATCGCTGATGTCTATATTTAAACAACCACTCTCAAAAATCGAAATGTCAAATGTTTAAAGCCGACCCCAATGTCCTGAATGTTTAAAGCCGACCCCAATGTCCACTTCACTGACGTTCCCTGCGTCAGTTCCGTTTACAACCAGATCGAACACGGCGACACTGGCATTTTGCCCTGTTGTTCGTCACTTTTATCACATGTTGAGAAGCATCATGTCTGCGCGTCTTGCGCTGTTTTAACTCCGTGCTTTTATCCTGCTGTTGCCTTGATTTGCTGATGCCAGTCATGGAAAATTGTGTATAATACCCCGCTTTCGTGGCATGCAGGTGTCTTGCCTCAACACAATCCCCTTTAACACCTTTCCCAATGAAATCCAAAAGCGACCTCCTCTTCGAATACACCCCGCGCCAGGAACTCGCCCACGCGCTGACCCACGGCATCGGCGCCGCGCTCGGCGTCGCGGCCCTCACGCTCATGATCGTCTGCGCCGCGCAATCGCCGAACGGTGTCGCGTGGAAGGTCGTCAGCGCCGCGCTCTTCGGCACCACCATCATCCTGCTCTACCTCACCTCCACGCTCTACCACGCCGCGCAATCCCCGCGCATGAAGTCCGTGCTCGAAGTCTTCGACCACATGGCGATCTACCTGCTCATCGCCGGCTCCTACACGCCCTTTTCTCTCGTCACCCTGCGCGAATACCGGCCGTGGATCGGCTGGACCGTCTTCGGCGTCATCTGGGGGCTGACGATTGCGGGCATTGTCTTCAAGGCCTTCACCACCGGCCGCTTCCGCTTCGTTTCCACCATGCTCTACATCGTCATGGGCTGGATCATCCTGTTCACGCTCAAGCCGCTCATCGTCTCGCTGCCGCGCCCCGGGCTGTACTGGCTTGTCGGCGGCGGGCTGCTTTACACCGCGGGCACCATCTTCTACCTGTGGCGCCGCCTGAGCATCAGCCACGCCGTCTGGCACGCCTTTGTCCTCGCCGGCACCATCTGCCACTTCTTCTGCGTCTTCCTCTACGTGATCCGGTAACGGTGCGTTACCGGTCGCGGCCTTCAATCACGGTGTCGCGCGCGAGGGGCAAACGTTCGGGATAATTCAACGTGTAATGCAATCCGCGCGACTCTTTGCGCTGCATGGCGCAGCGGATGATTAGCCACGCGACGTCGGCGAGGTTGCGAAGCTCGAGCGTGTCGGAGGTGATCAGGTAATCAAAGTAATATGCCTGGATTTCGTGGCGCAACATGTCGATGCGGCGCAACGCGCGCGCCAGGCGAAGATCAGTGCGGACAATGCCCACGTAATCCCACATCGCGGTGCGAATCTCCTGCCAGTTGTGCGCGACCACGACCGCCTCGTCGCTCGGCACCGCGTTGCCGGGGTGCCAGTCGGGGATGGTCAAGTTCTCCGGCAGGGAAAGCGGTTGCGTTGTCAGCACACGCGCCAAATCACGCGCCGTAGTGAGCGCCTCAAGCAGCGAATTGGAGGCCAGCCGGTTCGCGCCGTGAAGCCCCGTGCACGCGGTTTCGCCAATGGCGTAAAGTCCCGGCACCGAGGTCTCGCCCGCGACATTTGTCTGGATTCCACCACAACAGTAGTGCGCCGCGGGGACGACAGGAATCAGGTCGCGCGCCATGTCGATGCCGAACTGCATGGCCGTGGCGTAAATGTTCGGGAAGCGTTCGCGCAGAAATTTTTCCGACTTGTGGCGGATGTCGAGGCAGCAGTAGGGCGCGGCCGTGCGCTTCATCTCCGCGTCAATCGCGCGCGCGACAATGTCCCGCGGCGCCAGCGAGCCGCGTTTGTCGTAACGCTCCATGAACGGCTTGCCATTGAGATCCGTGAGCTCCGCGCCCTCGCCGCGCACCGCCTCGGAGATGAGAAAATTTTTCGCCTTCGGATGATAGAGGCATGTGGGATGAAACTGGATGAACTCCATGTTCGCAACCCGCGCGCCCGCGCGCCAGCCGATCGCCATCCCGTCACCGGTCGCCACGTCGGGATTGGACGTGTAGAGATAAATCTTTCCCGCGCCGCCGGTGGCCAGCACGATGTGCGGCGCGTAAATCGCAAAGACCTCTTCGGTGAAACGATCGAGCGCATAACCGCCAACCGCGCGATTGGGGCCGGGCA
Organism: Kiritimatiellia bacterium; assembly: GCA_031550185.1. Lineage (GTDB taxonomy): Bacteria > Verrucomicrobiota > Kiritimatiellia > RFP12 > JAVBOU01 > JAVBOU01. Next base: position 9,933 of record JAVBOU010000143.1, read on the forward strand.
AGCCCAGGCGGCACGTGGTCACCGCGTCGATGAGCGAGGTCTGCTCCAGGATTCGAATGCCCGGGCATTCGCGTGCGCGCGCCAGCAATGCGGTTTGGATTTGATGACCCGTGATGTCGCCCGCGTGCAGGATGCGCCGCGCCGTGTGGCCACCCTCGCGACCCAGGCTGTAACCCGACGCGGTTTCTGTGGATGTCGCAAACGCCACACCCAGCCGCACGAGCTCGGCGATGCACGCCGGCGCCTGCTCCACGATGTGGCGCGCGACGTCCTCGTGACACAACCCCGCGCCCGCGTCCAGCGTGTCCGCGATGTGCTGTTTGAACGAGTCGGTCGGCTCCTGCACGCACGCGATGCCGCCCTGCGCGTAGTTCGTGTTCGTCTCATCCGCCGACTTTTTCGCGATCACCAGCACGCGCATTGTTTGGCCCAAATGCAACGCCGCCGTCAGCCCCGCGATGCCGGAACCCACAATCAAAACATCACAGTGCTCAATGCGCATGGGATTCTTTCACGCGTTGTGGCGTGGCAGGAGTTTTGCCACGCCACAACGGGGATTACCGGATTTGTTTCGCCCACGCGAGCGAGCGCGCCTCGACGCTTTGGATTTCGGCGAAGCCCTGCGAGGAGACGGGATTCAAGCCGTCCGACGCTTCCATCGACGCGTCGGCCTCGCGGTACAACGACGCGGGACAATCAGCGAGCGCGTCGAAAAAGATGTTGCCCTTGTACAACGACAAAGTCACCGTCGCGGTCGCGTGTTGCGCGAAGACGGCGATCGCGGCCTTCGCCGCCTGCGCGGTCGGATCGAAGTAACGGCCATCGTAAATGTGATCCGCAATCAGCTTCGACATCTGCTGGAAGAGCAGTGTCGCGCGGCGATCCATCGTGGCCTGATAGACGTAGCGAATGGCCGCACCCAACAGCTCCATGCCCGGCGCCTCGTAGACGCCGCGCGACTTGGTGCCGATGATGCGGTTTTCGAGCGCGTGCTTCATGCCGACGCCGTGCGCGCCAGCGAGTTTGTTCGCGGCCTGCATCATTTTCACGGGGTTCAGCTTCTTGCCGTTCAACGCGACGCAACGGCCTTTCTCCACGCGAATGACGACCTGCTCCGGCGTGTCAGGCGCCTGCATGGGCCACACGCCCATCGTCGGCTCGACAATCAGCATTGAGGTTTCGAGGCTCTCCAAATCCTCGGCCTCGTGCGAGAGTCCGGCGAGGTTTGAATCGGTCGAATATTTTTTCTTGTCGCCGACCGGCGCGGGCAGTCCGGCTTTGGCGAGAAACGCGGCCATTTGCGTGCGGCCCGGAAAGCGCTTCAGCATTGCCGGATCGCGCCACGGCGCGTAAACACGCATCTCCGGCTTGAGCACGTTGGTGTAACGCTCGAAGCGCATTTGATCGTTGCCGCGGCCTGTCGCGCCATGCGCGAGCACGGTGCAGCCGGCCTTCTCCATCGCGTCGAGCAATCCGCGCACGGTGACGGCGCGGCCGATGCCGGTCGAGTTCCAATAGCCGCCGTCATACATGGCCTGCGCCTGCAAAACCTCGAAGCACGCCTCGGCCATCGGCACTTTCAAATCCACCAGCAGCGTGTCGACGCCGCACGGCTTCATGCGCTTGCGGATGTCGTCGATGTCCACCTCGTCCGGTTGGCCGAGGTCGGCGGTGAAGCCGATGACCTTGACACCAAGATCGGTCATGGCCTTGGAGATGGTCCGGCTGTCCAATCCGCCGGAGACGCACGCGCCGACGGTTTCCTTTTGCAAATCTTTTAGTGTGAGAGCCATGTCAAAAACTCCTTATTGCGGTGTGTGGCGTGGCAGAGGTCCTGCCACGCCACGAGCGCGTTTTGTTATTTCACCTTCACGCACCAGCCGTGCTTGTCGTCCTTTTCGCCGTATTGAACGGCCTGGACTTCCTTGTACAATTTTTCGAGCACCGGGCCGCAACCATCCTCGGAGCCGATGCGGATGACCTGGCTGCCGCGCGTGATTTGCGAAACCGGTGTCACGACCACAGCCGTGCCACAGGCGCCGACTTCGGTGAAGGTGGCGATTTCGTCGAACGGAACGGGACGGACTTCCACTTTCATGCCGAGATCCGCGGCGATTTCCTGGAGCGTCATGTTGGTGATGCTCGGCAAAATGGAGTCGGATTTGGGCGTGACGTAATGGCCGTCGCGCGTGATGCCGATGAAGTTGGAGGTCGCAAATTCTTCAACCCACTTGTGTTCTTTTGCGTCGAGGTAAAGCTCGACCGGATAGCCCGCGTGCTTGGCCTCGACGTGCGCGTAGAGGCTCGCGGCGTAGTTGCCCGCGACCTTCACGTGGCCGACGCCGTGCGGTGCCGCGCGGTCGTATTCGTCGAGGATGATCGCCTTCACGGGTTTGAGTCCGCCCTTGTAATACGGGCCGACGGGCATCACGAGAATGAGAAAGGTGTATTCGTTCGCCGGCGCGACGCCGATCTGCGGGCCGCTGCCGATCAGAAGCGGACGAATGTAGAGCGAGCCGCCCGTGCCGTAAGGCGGAACGAAGTCGAGGTTCGCGGCGACCACACGCTGGCACGCGTCGACAAACATCTCCTCGGGAACCGGCGCCATGCAGGTGCGCAGCGCGGTGTTGAGCATGCGTTGCGCGTTGGCCTGCGGACGAAAAATCACGACGTCGCCGTTCTTCTGGCGAAACGCCTTCATGCCCTCGAACGCGGCCTGGCCGTAGTGCAGCGCCGACGCGGCGATGTGCAGCTTGAGGTAGGGCTCCTTGACCAGCTCGCCCTGGCCCCAAACGCCGTCGCGCCACGTGTACTGGATGTGGCAGTTCACGGGGAGATAATTAAAACCAAGGTTTTTCCAGTCAATGTTGGCCATGCGGCAGACTCCTTTGCGTAAAAAGAAAGAAAAAAAGTATGGCGAAAAGCCAGCGAAAAATCAAGCGCGCGCTTTCCTCCGCGAACACGCTCTGCTATCATGGCCGCATGACACATCGGGAACGTTTTCACAAGGTCGTGACGCATCGGCCCGCGGATCGGGCGGTGTTCGATTTGTGCGGCTCGCCGCAAACGGTGATCGACCATCCGCCAACGCGCGAGCGGTTGAAGGCGCTGTTGCGCATCACGGGCGACGCGCCGGAAAAATTTGGCGTGGACGAGCGCGTGCTGCAGGCGCTCGACATCGACACGCGCCGCATCGGTGGCATGCCGACACCTGTGACACGCCATTGCCGGCGCGAGGGCAACGTGTGGTATGACAGTTGGGGAATTGGTTACCGCGAGATCAACGGCCACGCGGAAATGTGTCATCATCCGTTGAAGGACGCGACGATCGACGCGGTCATGGCGTACGAGCTGCCCGACGCCACACGCATCGACATGACGCGCGTGCGAACGTGGGCGGAAGAAGCAGAGCATCTCCAAACAAAAACCGATTACGCCGTGATCGCCGAGCATCCGGTTTTCGGCGTGTTTGAGATCGGCTGCTGGATGTTCGGCTTCGACGATTATTTGTACCGGCTCGCGGCGGAACCCGAGGTGGTGCATGCGTTTTCGCGCCGGATTCTCGACTACCAGAAGCAAGTTATCGCGGCGTATTATTCCGCGCTTGGAAGGTTCATCGACTGCACCACGTCCGGCGACGACTTCGGCACGCAGACCGGCCCGTTCATGTCGACGGCGATGTTCGACGAACTCGTCATGCCGTACTTCAAGGAGCGCGTTGAATTTACAAAGACCTTTACCGGCGCCTTTTTCAAGCATCACACCTGCGGCTCCGTGCACAATCTCATTCCGTCGCTCATCAACTGCAAGGTCGACATTTTGAATCCGATCCAGCCCGGCGTTTATCACATGGAGCACGCGCGGCTGAAAAAAGATTTCGGCGACCGGATCGCGTTTTGGGGCGGCATCGACACGCAACACCTGTTGCCCGAAGGAAGCGCCGACGACGTCAAGGCCGAAGTCCGGCGCGTGCTCGCCATCATGGATCGCAACGGCGGTTACATCCTTTCGCCCGCGCACACCATTCAGCGCGACGTTCCGGCCGAAAACGTGATGGCCATCTACGACGGCGCGCGGGCGTATTATGCCCGCGCTGATGACACCCCGCCGCGATGACGCATTTTGCGGTTGTTTTTTCGGGGTGTTTTACAGTATCATACGGCGCTTCACGCACATGATGTTTTCGCTTTCAACTAATTGGTTTGCATCGCGCACAACGCCCGGCGAAGCGATGGTAAAGACCGCGCTGGACTTGGGGTTCGACGCGCTGGAGCTGGGGTATCGTTTGACCGAGGCGCAGGGGGAGGACATTGCGCGGTGCATTCAGGAGGGAACCATCACCGCGCCGAGCGTGCACGCGTATTGCCCGGAGCCGATGGGCGTGCCATCGGGGCATCCGGAGTTGTATCTGCTCGCGTCGACAGACCCGGACGAGGCGGCGATGGCGGCGATTTTTTTGAAGCGCACGCTGGAGTTTGCGAAACGGGTCGGCGCGCGCGCGATCGTGCTGCACACCGGGCGCGTGAAGAAGTGCTGGATCTATTCGAACGAACTTGTGTCGCGCGCGGAGGCGTTGGCCGAGCAGGGGATTGAGCCGATGTCGGAGTGGTCGTTCCGCTGGCGCGCGAAGGTCAACGCATGGCGCAGGTCGCGGCGCGTCGAGAAGCACATGGAGGCGCTGCGGCAACAGTTGGACAAGCTGCTGCCGCAATTCGAAAAGGCCGAAGTCGCGCTGTGCATGGAAAACCTGCCGTCGTGGGAGGCCATCCCCAACGAACGCGAGGCGGAGCTCTTGATCGCGCGCCACAACACACGCTTTTTCCGTTACTGGCATGACATCGGCCACGCCCAGGTGCGGGCGAACATGCGCTGGTCGGCGAACGCGGTGGAAACCGCGATGCGGCTCTTGCCCATGACGGCAGGCATCCACATCCATGATGTGAAAAACCTGGCGGACGACCATCAGGCGCCGGGCAAGGGTAAAATTAATTTCAAGGCGCTGGTGGCCTACGGCACGGCGAACGTGATCCGCGTCTTCGAACCCGCGGCAGGCACTCCGATGCACGAATTGCGCGACGGCCTGGCGTTCATCAAAAAGTGCTGGTCAACGTAAACGCCACCTTCTCATTTCCGCGGAAAGGTGACGACAGTGCAGTTTGTGGACAAAAGCGGAATGGTTGTTTGCAATTCCCCTTCGGCAGGCGTAAAAACAAGATCCATGCGGACATCCCGTGTTGGTTCATCTCCGTCAATCATTGGCGCCGTCACTTCAAAATAGAAAAATTCATTGGCATTATCAGACCACCCTGTGAATGACTTGAACCCATATCTATTCAAAAGGGCGTTGGTCTCCTTGTCATACATGGCAAAACTGACCAAACCTTTCACATTTGGATTGATGTATCCTTTTACCATTTGGATATTGTGGAGTTGATCGGTGATTTCTACATCACTGACGCTGAACGGCTCATGCGCACCTTCAGCGGTCATCATGGAACCATCGGCCAACAATTTGGGATAAAATGCATCTTTGCCCTTGCTTGCTTCATTGATAAGTGCTGCCACAAGATTCAAGCCTTCCAAGGTATTATTGCGTGACGTGCATACGTCTAGCTCATCCATATAAACCCACAGTTTGTTAAGCAAATCAAGGTAAAGGCTAGAGCCGAAAGCGTAGTGGCCAAAATCTTTTGCATACAATGGGTTTTTGTAAAGGTCAAGCCGTATGGACTCCTTCAAAACGGAAACTGGCGTTGGCGGTTCGCTGTCGTGACCTCCAGGGTGGGGAGCAAAATGCAACACCAACTTGCAATAACTTTCATCATCTTGCGGATTAACACCCAGCCTGTCACGATAGGTCGCCGCCATGTCTCCCAGAAGATCCCATTTTTTTGAGGCGGCCAAATACCAAAACAAATTGTCGCGAGTCTCGCCGGTGATCGGAATGACATTTTTTAGCGCTTGCGGAATTTTCAAGGTTACCGCCATGATGTCGTCCAATGGCGTGGGAAGCGTGTCGTGAAATTGCCGTGCTTCGGGCCTGTGTTCGTTCAACACATCGGTTTCATCAACATACGCGGGTGCGTCACTCAAAGCGATGTATGATACATGGGTGGTTGCACGGTCGACGGGATGACGAAGGCCGCTTGTGAGGGTGAGTTTGAATCCTTTTTGCTGATTTTTCAATGTCACGGGCGTGAAAACAGTTTCGAAATGTTGCTGCACCAGTTTTGTCTCTTTGTCAGGACTGATGATTAAGTTTTCGTTTTCCTGCAAATAATCGGCGGCGCCGCGCCGGTTATCCTCCTGCTCGACAAGCAAGCCCTGTCGTTTGAATTTGGCAATCACATTCGTGGGCGTGATTGAAACAGAATCAAAATGACCAGACCTTCGCAGCAACTCGATCCCATTCACCGTTTGCCAATCCACTTGTTCTTCGCCGCGCACAAGACAGACTGACACAATGACAATTAAACCAATGAAATATTTTATTTTCATGGTTTCCTCCTCACAAGGCGAACCACAAGCCACACGCCTCCCGCGGCAGCAGGCAACGCGAGAAGCCACAACCATGCGCGGTTGGCAAAGCGGCGTGGAGGAAAGACGGCTTTTGCCTCTTGCATCAGTTTTTCGGAAACAACAAACGAAGCATTTTCATTTGACGGCAAATATCCCGCTTGGACCAAAGCGACGATCACTTCCGCATTGGGCGTCACCAACCCATGCGTTATCATTTCCGCCCATAATGGCCCAAAATATGAATTGGTTGAGAGTCTGGCGATTGTTTCCGGATCCTGTATGTCTGAAGGAAATTCTCCGATATTAGTTCCCGCTTTCCAGCGGAGCTTTTTGTCTTCCAAGCTTTCCACATCCTCGATGTTCATCCATTTCCCATTTTCCAATATCATCAGCACTTCCGATTCATCCACCTGCATTGGAGGGTCACTTAATGCCGCATGCCAGACATTGGCATTATAACCCCCACTCATGTTATCACCCAAAAAAGCGACTCGAAAACCTTTTTGCTGGTTTGCAAGCAAAATGGGTGTATAAATCATTTCGACATGCCACCCATCGCTGAATGATATTTCTTGATCCAAAGGAATGGCAAACTCCTCATCGTATTCAAAAATGCGTTGCACCACGCCGCCCCCAAAAATCCAACATAACCGTCCATACGAAGGGCATTTGAAAACCACATTCGTTGGCGTGAGCGAAACGAATTGAAACCACTCGCCATCCAACGGCGTGCTGGGGGCGTCCACTTCCTGCGCGTCATTGGCAAAGAGCGGCAATGCCAAAAATAAAAAACAAATTTTTTTCATGGGTTCACCCAAAAGGTTGTTTAGGGTTTGGGTCCAAATTGGTTTTTGTGCTGGCATCCCGGATTTGCCCAGTCTTTTTTTGGAAAAATTGCGTTTGCAGGCAAGGTTGCTTCAGCTTTAAAGCATCGAATATCCTGATCACCTTGCCATTGCAAAGATGCACCTTGAGAGTATATACGATACGTATCCCAATCATCTGGGTTAGTTTTGATGTCCGCAAAATTTGCCTCTTGGTCATTCGGAATCCAGTCACCATCTCGGTCGTCAAAACCATTATGCAGACTCTTAAAATCGTTGTAAATTTTAAGATGAAGATTTTCGTGCTGGATTGTCTCCGCCACACATTGGATGCCTTTGCCGTTTCCTCCGGTCGTAATAGAGGGATACGTAATGGAACCGGAACGATATATAAACTCTTGATTGGTTCCAGGAGCGAGATCGCATAGACGAATGATGGAATCTTTTTGAGGTATTACACGCCCGTAGGTTTTTGGGCGTCCTGGCTCGAATACGCTCGATGTCGGTATTCCGCAAACGCCGCCTTGCTTCCAATAATAAAACCAGTTGGGGCAGTCCGCGCAGTTGGTTCTGGTGCAGATCGGATGGTTCTTCGCGTCCTTCGGAAAAAACACACCGTATTGGTTTGTGGCGATAACTTGCCAGACCGTAGTTCCTTGATAGGAAAGTTTTGCGGTTTTCCATCCGAAGCTGTCGTTGAGATAAGGAATTTTTGTGAATGTCACCGTGGCGGTCAGGTAATCGCCGGAGACGGTGGGTTTGCCATTGGGGTTCTCAGGCGCCCATTTCGGCGTGATGGAACCTGCGACATTGTCAACCGAGAACCTAAAACGGTCCACCGCTTTACCGGCGACGCCCGTAGGTTCGACTTTGGCTTTCAAGTTGACGGTGAGCACACCTGGTGTATCGGTTGAATAAGTGAATTGGTTTTGTCCATCCCCGGAATCTTGCGGTGCGGTGGTGGGATCGCCCGCAGGGGTGATGAAGGTTGCTTTTATGGTGTACAGCGTCGCCTTCAGTCCTCCGGCAACGTTCCCGCCACCACCGTAGCCGGCGGGATGATTGGGGTTGTCATTCATGCCGACCTGCGGGGTCATGAGTCCATCGGTGTTGTCGACGAAGTATCCATATCCGCCGAAGGTTTCAAGGATGCCGGGACAACGTATTGGGATATAACTGTCATACGTTTTTAATAAACTGGTCTCTGGCAGGTACACAGAGCTTCCACCGCCTCTTGCCACACGCGCCTCCCACGTGTACCAGTTGTACGAATAGCCGGGCTTTGAATTTTTCCATTGCATTCTGATTTCGTACGCATTCCCTTTGCAAAGGGGAAGGGTGCGTTCTTCCGCAACGCCGGGCGTGGTTTTGTCGAGTATGTAAACAGATGAATCCGAGGGGCCCATGCCTTTCACGGTCATTGTCCATGCCGCCTCAAAGGAATAATTCCTGAATGACAAATCCAGTCTTTCTGATGGCGCCCACGGTGCGGGAGGGAGGAGGGGGTTCAAGTTGTTTCTGAAAAACTCCTGATACGTCATGCCTGTATCGAAAACGTCACCTGCGCTATCCGCGCCAAAGACGTTGTTAAACGCCATGGACGAATCGAGGCTGAAGGCACCGAGGAGGCCATGCTGGGCGAGCCACAAACGGGTGATGCCGTGGAATTGCGCGCCGTCGTCATTTATTCCAAGGCGGAAAAAGCCGGCGTCCGACGGCCTTGTCGACACGTGCCCGCACACGTAAACGTAATTGGTGTAGGCTTGACCGAAGGGCGGAGTCTCGATGACTTCCACGGGCACGCATGTCGGATCATGCACAGGCGGGAAGGCAAAAACGTATCCCGGGACATTGTCGAACGCGACATCAAAAGAGGTTTCAACACCAAAGGCAGGAGTGGGGACGTTTGTGATGGCAACCCAATTTGCCGGCGGGGCTTTAAGGTTCTTTGAGAAGAGAAGGTTCATGTCCGTATTGGCGTAGGCTTCGGCGACCGCGCTCCCGACTTCGGCGGAAAAATGGAAGACGTTTGCGCCTGTGGTAAATTCGGTGAGCCGCATTTCCGCGTCGCCAACACCAGGTATGACCATGGGCGCGGATAATAGCCTCGCTTGCGTTTCCATGCGCTGTCTTCTCGTGTACATCGCCATGTCGGATGCCACGACAAATTTAAATCGCCCGACAAGCCGCGATGGCATGAGAAAAGGGTTGACAGGACGGGCCATGAGGTCGTTGCCATAGAGGGTGTTGACCCAGTTGGCATCGTAGGGTTTGTCATTGTCGGGCCATTCTTCCCAAAACACATTTCCGTTGCTGTCCCGGAAGGAAGCGATTCCGCTTTCATCGTCGAATTGGATGGAGATGGTGCTGACGGAGGCTCCGTATTCTTCGTCCCATGGGAGCTCGTCAAGGCTGTGTAAAAACTCCTGCGAAAAAGCCGGGTTTGCGTCAAGAAGGAAGACCGTCCCGAAACTTTTCGTCAGAGGGATTTTTTTGACCGGCCAGATTATCCCGATTCCCGTTGCAATGTCCTTTTCCACTTTTTGCACAAGGGTGCGTTCGTAGCGTTCACCAGAAGGTGGCTGTTCGTCAGGGATGGCGGAGCCGGGAAAAGCAATTACCACGACAGCACCGAAAATTACGACGATGTGAAGTTTCATATTTCCGGGAAGCATACTATAATGACAAAGCATTTTCAAATCCGGACGCGGGGGTCTGGCGCCTGAATATCTTGATATTGTAAACAAAATGATTATCCGGTATCCTATCCACCTGCTTTTCGCAACCCCAAGGAGTCCACATGTCCCACTTCTACCCGAACATCCACCAGGATCGCATCAACGAAGTCCTTCGCCGCCTGCCGAAGGAAATCATGATCGAGACGTTGCCCATGAAGGCCGAGTGCGCCGTGACGCCGGAGCCGACAACGTTTGCCAACCGCAAAAAGTTGACGTACAAGCCGGTCAAGGAAGGCGACACGTGGGGCAAGACGTGGGACTGCGGATGGTTCCGCCTCACCGGCAAAATCCCGGCGGAATGGAAGGGCGCGTATGTCACCGCATGGCTCGAACTCGCGGGTGAGATCCTCGTGGTCGACGCCGACGGCACGCCGCGCGTGGGCCTGACCAACGGCTCGATTTTTGACCACGACTACCAGAAGCCGATCTACCACATGATGAAGGCCTGCAAGGGCGGCGAGGAGATTGAGATGTGGCTCGACGCCGGCGCCAACGGCCTCTTCGGCGCGCAGCGCCCCGGCGACCGCGTCGGCCTCGAAAACAAAGCCGACCTCCACGGCACATGGCCCGCGGTCATCAACAAAATCCGCCTCTGCAAATTCGATTACGACAAGTGGCAGCTTTGGCTCGACCTGCAGGTTCTCGAAAACCTCTGCCGCGTGCTCCCCGAAAATTCCGCGCGCCGCACCGAAATCCTCCGCATGGCGAGCAAGGCGCTCGACCTGTTGCCCGGCAAGAACGGCGTGAAGAATTGCCGCCAGGCGCTGAAGCCGATTTTCGACCTGCCCACCGACCCCGCGACCGTCGACGTCTACGGCGTCGGCCACGCGCACATCGACACCGCCTGGCTCTGGCCGTTGCGCGAAACCATCCGCAAGTGCGGCCGCACCTTCTCCAGCCAAATCGGCCTCATCGAGCGCTACCCCGGTTACGTCTTCGGCGCGTCCCAGGCGCAACTCTACGACTTCACCAAACAGCACTATCCCGCCCTCTACGAGAAGATCAAGAAGGCCGTTAAAAAAGGCGCGTGGGAAGTCCAGGGCGCCATGTGGGTCGAGGCCGACTGCAACCTCATCAGCGGCGAATCCATGGTTCGCCAGTGCCTGCTTGGCAAAAACTTCTTCCTCGACGAATTCGGCATCGACGTCAAAAACCTCTGGCTCCCCGACGTCTTCGGCTACTCCGGCAACCTCCCGCAAATCCTCAAAAAATCCGGCGTCGACTACTTCCTCACGCAAAAACTCTCCTGGAATCGTTACAACAAATTCCCCCACAACACCTTCATGTGGAAGGGCATCGACGGCTCCAAAATCCTCTCCCACTTCCCGCCTGAAGACGACTACAACAGCCGCGTCATCCCCGAAGGCCTGCGCAAAAACGAAGTCAACAACTCCGAGCGCGGCCTCGTCAAGGAAGCCATCTGCCTCTTCGGCATCGGCGACGGCGGCGGCGGCCCCAAAGAAGAACACGTCGAGCGCGGCCTGCGTCTGAAAAACCTCAACGGTTCCCCGCGCTTCCACTTCGGCGCCGCCCAAAAAACCCTCGAAAAAATGGCCGCCTACACTGACGAGCTCGACACTTGGGAAGGCGAGCTTTACTTCGAGCTCCACCGCGCCACACTCACCACCCAGGCCGAGACCAAACGCTGGAACCGCCGCGCCGAGGAAGCCCTCCGCGCCGCCGAAATGCTCTGCGCCTCCGCCGGGCTCGACACCTATCCCGCCGCCACCTTCGACACGCTGTGGAAGCACGTCCTCACCGGCCAGTTTCACGACGTCATCCCCGGCTCCTCCATCCACCGCGTCTACACCGAAAACAACGCCACGCTCCAAGGCGTCATTGCCACCTGCAAGCAGCTTCAGGCCACCGCCGCCAAGAAGCTCCTCAAGGCCGACAAAAACGCCCTCACCCTCTTCAACCCCTCCTCCACCCCCTTCGCCGGCGCCATCACCCTCCCCGAAGGCTGGACCGCGGCCGACGGCGCCTCCGCCTGCCAGCGCGAAGGCGAGCAGACCATCGCCTGGGTCAACGTCGCCCCGCAATCCTTCCTCACCCTCAAAAAATCCGCCGCCAAGACTGCCCCCGTCAAGGCCGCCACCAGCCTCATCCTCGAAAACAGCGACGTCCGCTACACCTTCGACAAAAACCTCCGCCTCATCGAAGGCTTCGACAAACAGGCCGGCCTCACCTTCATCACCAAAGAGCAGCCCGCCAACACCCTCTCCCTCTACGACGACCACCCCCAAAACTGGGACGCCTGGGACATCGACGAATACTACTCCCGCATGTGCCTCGAAAACGCCAAGGTCACCGACGTCAAACCCTTCGCCGGCCCCGTCCGCCAGGGCTTCGTCGCCAAACTCTCCATCGGCGACTCCACCCTCACCCAGACCATCACCCTCAGCCACACCGGCAAACGCCTCGACTTCGTCACCGACGTCAACTGGAACGAGCACCACAAACTCCTCCGCGTCGCCTTCCCCACCGCCATCGAAGCCCCCGAGGCCAAATTCGAAATCCAGTACGGCAACGTCAACCGCGCCACCCACGACAACACCAAGTGGCACTACGCCCAATTCGAAGCCGTCGGCCACCGCTTCGCCGACCTCTCCTGCTCCGACTACGGCGTCGCCCTCCTCAACGACAGCAAATACGGCTACCGCGTCAAAGGCCGCGAACTCTCCCTCTCCCTCCTTCGCGCCCCCACCGAGCCCGACCCCGTCGCCGACATCGGCCAGCACCACTTCACCTACAGCCTCCTCCCCCACGACCGCGCCTTCGCCGACTCCCCCGTCCTCGCCAACGCCGCCGTCCTCAACCAGGGCCTCGAACACCTCGACGGCTTCGCCGCCCCCGCCGGCCTCGCCCTTCCCGTCGCCCTCACCGGCAACGGCATCGAGCTCGCCGTCCTCAAAAAAGCCGAAAAAGAAAACGCCCTCATCGTCCGCCTCGTCGAGACCCTCGGCGCCAACGCCAAGGCCACCCTCACCTGCGCCAACCCCAAGGCCCAGATCACCGAGACCGACCTCACCGAGCACCCCGCCCTCTCCAAACCCCTGGTCGGCAAAACCACCCTGGCCTTCACCCCCTTCGAAATCAAAACCCTCAAAATCCAACTCTAACGGATTTTCAAAAACACCAACCCTTGTGGCGTGGCAGGACTCCTGCCCCGCCACAACGTTTTGCATCGCCGCACCTCTCGCCGCATAACCATCATCGCCATGATGGAGTGCGGCGATTCATCGCCGCTTTTCCGTTAGCTCACCATGTCCCCTCAACATATTAGACCTGTTGGATTATAAAAATTGACGCGGAGCCGCAACATTCAAAGGCTGAAAGCCTTTCATCATTAGCGTAGGGCTAGGGGCATTGCCCCGCAGCCCTACGTCACCGCCACACACCACACAAGCCCCAACGGGGCGGGATCACCCGCCGAAAACAAAAATCAAGGCCAAACACCACAAAAAAACGTCACACAAATCATAGTGGATGAAACCGCTATACCGCCAACAGGTCTATTGACAAATCCCGCATCATGCTTGCCGTCCCGTTAGGGACGGAATGTCGGTAGAAACCGCATCACGAAAAATTATCCGTCCCGTCAGGGACGGGAGGTTGTGTCGCACAGACGTCATATTTTCCACTCACGAGATAGCCCCGAGGGGCTGACCAAAAAAGGTGGGGCGCGACCGCCGGGCGCGCCGGGTTTACGACAAGCCTGTGTCCGCAACGCAAGCGACAAAACAAACGTCCATCCAATGCCCGGCGCGCCCCACCCTAAAATATACTAATATTGCTCAAATATACTATAGCATCTATAATATGTGAATTATTTTTTATGATTTTTCGATTCTTGTAAACATATTCCAATGTCAACAGAGAAACTGCAATGACAATAAAAAAGAGGACCATTTGAGATGCGATTGACGTTGGCAATAGAGCGATTTCATTGGAAATTGTAGAAATTTGTTCAGTTGTCAAGGCCGCATAATACCTGTCTATTTGTATAAATAAAATCAATGCCACCAAAGGATAAGACCATTTGTAATAAAATTTGTAAAGAGGATATAGCATGAAGACTTTGAGTAGTAAAATATGCAGGGGAATTATGGATATAATGTCTTTGCTCAAAATGTAGTAAAATAGACAACAATTCACGTCGCTGATAATTGTCATGCCAAAAATTCCCATGACGAATCCATTTAGCAACGCAATTTTTTGAGAGACTTTCGAGGCAGTCGGCATTGGCGTTGACGACGCGGGGGCGTCCGTGTGAATCACCTGGGTGTTGTCGTGTACATTTTCGCAATCTTTCAAAAATGACATTCTGGCCGCAGCGTTCGGATGCAAAAAACCAAAAAATTGGCCACGAGGGTAATTTTTTCTGATTGCACAAATGGTAATAATCACAATCAACAGCACAAATAAAATGGATGGCCCAAATGAATATAAATTATCACGGACGGACATGCCGGACATCGCATTATAAAGTTCCGCGACGACTCCCCAAACAGTCATTAACAACAACAAAATATACCCAAGTCTTCGGTGTTTGAAAATGAGGTAGAGAATGATGCCGTAAATGACGAGTGGCCCGATATAAGCAGTCAAACGAATTGCTGGAATTTTGGCAATGAACCCGAAAACAGCAGCCCAAGTAATTGTGTTGTATACTTTGATGCTGACTATACCCAATAGTATCCCGTTCATTCCCGCACTTTCCATTCGATTGTCGGGTGTCGGAATGCCACTCAGCAACCGCGCCACGCGCCTTGCCATGTCAGTTTCCACATATTCATTGTAGATCGCGGTTTTGCTTTCGCAGGCAAGAACACGGCGCTCAAGATCTGAAAAAGTGGGTTTTCCTACATGCATACTGTATCGTCGCGTCGAAGTTGAGAAAGAAAATAATCAAGATGAGAATATCACTTCAAAACGAAGGCCGCCAGGTATTCCGGCGGCCTTTTGCATGGGTGGCGACAGTGCCATTGCAACAACCAGACCGGGGGCGTTGCAAGAAACTGTCGCAAGCGTCGCAAGGGTCACGCAAGGCCCATGCGGGCGCTCAGCCGGCGCCATGCAGCCGCCGCCACCGCCGGAACCTGGCCGTTGCCAAGGGCTTTAAGCTCGTCCAGCCAGGAGGCCAACCCATGCCGTGCATCGCGGAGAGGAGCCTGACGTACGCATTGTGGCCAATGAAACACACAGAGGAGTACATGCTGCCCAAATTCTTTCCGGAGTTCGCCACACGGAACAAAACACAGTCCCATGAGGTCGACACATGGAGGTCAATGGACGTCACAGAATTCAAAAAGATTTTTCCTTTGGTTCCTGTTCATCCCATGGAGCCTGATTTGCAAGAACGCGAACTTTACACGATCAGCATTTGGGACAAAGACCAAATGTTGGATACAAAACCAGCATACTTCATCCGGCGTTCGGATTTTCTCAAACATTATCCCATTGAACGCCACGAGTATGATATTGAGTACCGCCTGACACCCCGGTATACTTACGAATGTTTTCGACTTGAAGACACTGACTCGTTTTCTCAACATGAACACCAATCCAACAACCTATCTGAAAAGCGTGTGCGACCTGATGAAGGTGCACTGGCCGGCGAATCGTGCGATTAACATTGTCTGCCACGGACACAGCGTGCCGGCGGGATTTTTCGACACGCCGCGCGTCGATTCGCTCAACGCCTATCCGCATCTTTTGCGCGAGGCGCTGGCGGCGCGGTATCCATGCGCGGTCATCAACGTGATCGTCAGCGCGATCGGCGGCGAGGGATCGTGCGGCGGCGCGGCGCGCTTTGCGCAGGACGTGCTGAACCACAAGCCGGACGTGGTGACGATTGATTACGGCCTCAACGACCGCCGCGCGGATTTGGCCGAGGTGGAACGCGCATGGCGGAGCATGATCGACGCGTGCGTGACGCGCGGGATCGGCGTGATTTTGCTGACGCCGACATTTGACGATTCGGTGCGAACTCCGGAATGCGCGGAGTGGAAAAGTCTGGTCGAACGCGCGGCGTTTGTGCGGCGTCTGGCGGATGAGCTGAACGTCGGATTGTGCGACAGCTTCGCGGCCTTTGAACGCGCATGCCAAGGCGCGGAGGTCGGCGAGTTTTTGTCGTGGTCCAATCATCCGAACCGGCGCGGACACGAGCTTGTGGCAACGGAGCTGATCGCGTGGTTTCAAACCGTGTAAAAACGCGTTGTGGGGGGGGGGGGGGTGTGGGGCCCCCCCCCCCGCGGGGTAAAAAAATGGGGGGAGCG
>JAVBOU010000088.1:0-15802 GCA_031550185.1 Kiritimatiellia bacterium
TCGATGTTGTACGCCGCGGCAATTTGCGCCTGTGTTTGGCCGCCATTGCGGTAAGCCGCAATGGCACGTCGACGGATCTCTTCTGTGGCAATACTCATAACCGAAATAGTATATCAAATCTGAAAGGTGTTTCAACAGGGAAATGCTCTAGCGGAAGAAGAATGTTCAACCCCTCCGGGGTTGGAATTTATTTTCATTACATTCCCAAGGTAGCGCGAATACGCGCAACCCTGGGCTGTGTTAGGCAACCCCGTTGGGGTTGTGTTGGAGTGGGTCAATGTTGAGGAGAAACGCTATAGAGGTGATGAACCGGAGAGCGGAGGCGTTGCTTGAGTTCGCCCCAGTCGTTGTCGATGACGAGGAAATGCACGTCGAGCGTTGGTGTTCGAGGAAGGGAAAAAGTGTAGAGGGTTTGCGTCGCCAGGCGGGTGATTGATTGTGGCGCGACGGAACGGCCTGCCAAGTCAAGCCAGGCATAGTCGTCACGCGTGGCGTCCGGCGAGGCAGGCGCTGACGCGGGAGGACGGTGCGTGTCGTCCGTGACGAGCAGATGGGCGATGATATTTTCCGCGTCAACACGGAACCAAGCCGCGGCGCTGAGGTCGGCATGACCGCGCCACCATTGCGAGGAGTCGGGTTGCTTGACGAAAAGGTTGTCGACGTCATCGTAGAAGTCGAGTTCAGGCGGCGTGTCGCGCCACGGGATTGTCGCGGGAAGAATGGGCTGGCGCCAGCGGACAACCGTGGCTTCGCGCGCGAGAAGGCTTTTGTCCGGCGCGTGCAGGACAACGGTGACAAGCCGCTCGGGATTGTCGGCGGCGTTGATGCGGGCGAGCTCGGTCTCGCCGCCGCTCAAAAATTTCCAGCCTTGCGAACCGCTGAGGACACGTACCGCAATGAGGTTTTTGCCCTTGCGCAACGCGACGGAAAACACGTGGTCGGTGATCCGAAAACGTCCGCCCTGATTGCCGTTTTCGAGCGTGTCGTACACCGGCTGTCCGTTGACAAACCACTCCATCCACCAGTCGGCCGCAGCGCCGACGTTGATCGTGGCGGGTTCGGCGACAGTGATTTCGGCAAGGAGCAACGCGGGCGCGTGTTCACGGACACCGCCGCCGACAGGAGCGAGGTCGATGAGACCTTCGGGCGTGGCCATGACGTCGAGCCCGGCGATCGCGCCGATTTTCTCGGGAACGTTTTTGATGTCGCGCGGGTCGAGATTTTTTTGCAGGTTGAAGAAGGCGCGCCATTGGCGGGGCCAGCGGATTTCCGGTGGCTGTGGCAGGGTCGTGACACTGACACGAATGGTCGAGCGCTGGCCGGGCGCGAGGTTGACAGGCTGTGGCGCAGTGGTGACCGTGACACCGCTTTGCCCGCCGGCGGTAACGCTGAGGACGGCGTCGAGCGGCGCGGTGGTTGTATTGTCGAGATCAATCGTCAGCGCGTCGTTTACGCCGGGCGTGAGAACCCACGCAGGCGGCATGTTGACAGGGGAATTTTTAACCACCGGCGTGGCAGGACTCGAGCTCTGCCACGTGACGAATACAGGGTCGGGCGACAGCGGAATGACGACGGCGCCGGCGGTGATGGCAAGCGGCGTGGTGTTGCCAAACATGTCGCACAGCACGGCGTCGCGCGCGTCGCCGGCAAGCTGGAAGGAACGGGTGACGGAGGTGTCGTCGGACCACAGCACCAGCGCGCGGCGCGGTGTTTCGGCGTCGCTGAAAAAGTAGCACTCGCCTTTAAGCGGCGCAAGGGGGAGCAATTCGCGGAAGGTCAAGTGACGCAAATTTTTGACCGTGGAACGGAAGGCGAGAATGACCGAACGCGGCTCCTCGATGTTGCCGTTGAGCGAGCTGTAATCGGCGTCGCCGCCGTCGATGAGAAGGCGGAACCACATGAAGAGTTTGAGGCCGGCGGACTGCGCGTAAACGAGCTTTTGAATGGCGGTGCGCGCCTGGACGCGCTGCTGGGCAAGCGAGCTGGCGGCGAAGCCGGACTCGGTTTCGGCGTAGGCGATCTTCTCCTTGCCAAAACGTTTGGCCGTGTTGTACATGCGTTCGTAGGCGGCGCGTTCGGCCTGCGCGCCCGGACCGTGGCCGTGGAATGCCCACGCGTCGAGATCGGCGGCGGGGAAGATTTCGACGAGGCGAACGGCGCGGCGGTAACCTTCGTCACCCGCGAAGCAGAGGCCGCCGTTCATGACCGTGGCGGACGGCGTGGCGGCTTTGATGGCTTTGCTGATCGTGGAAAAACCTTCCGCATACGCCTCGACCGGGCCGGGATAGAAGAAGGTCAAATCAGGCTCATTGCCAAGCTCCCAAAACGCGCGGCCTTGTGGATCGTAACGGCTGGCCTGTTCCGCGGCGACGGCGGCGCGGCGCGTATTCTCCGCGTCGCGCGCGGCGGCATCGGGATGCCACGCGACATCCATGAAAAAGTAGGGGCGGAAGTTGTACTTTTGATGCAGCGCGGTGGCGTGTTTCATTTGGTCGGCGTTGTGTTGGTCGCAGCCAAAACCGCGCAGAATGTCCGCGCCCATGAAGTCCGCCCATTGCCAGAAACGTTCGTCGCCGTAGCCAAGGCAGGGATCGACGCCGTAGAGAAATTCGCCGTCACGCGCGCGGGCAAGCGGCGAGGTTTCGCTGACCATGAGGTTGACCGTGCGTGTCATGTACGGTGCGCCGGTTTCGCCCTTTTTGTTGAAGCGGATGGCGAGGCGGTAAACGCCCTGCTTCAGGTTGCGAGCGTCAAATTCGATGGGCAGCTCGAAGGGTTCGTCGCTCGGCGCGACGGCGTTGAGCGTGCGCGACCAGAGCGGATTGCCAAGGTCATCGGTGAGCGAAACGTCGCATGTTGCGTCAAAGGTGGTGCGTGAGAGGTTGGTGATTTTGAAGCCGAGGGTGTGATTTTTTCCGGGCTCGAAAACAAAGCGGCCGCGGCCGGCGTTGAGGCCGTCGAAGCGGATCAGGCGGCGGTAGTCGGGCGCGTCGCGGTCATACCCGCGCACCCAGATGGCGCGCACCTGCGCGGGACCGGAGCACGTGGCGTAACGCAGGTCAACGCCGTTGCTCGGCAGCTCCTTGGGATCAATGCCGGAGGGCGTTTGATTGAAGCGCGCGGTGTCGGTTTTGGCGTAAAAAATGTTCCACGCGGGATTGTTGCCCCAGCCTGCGGCGATGCGGCGGGAACCCTCCTGCATGTCGGCCATGAGCCAGATGGGCGCGTTGGGTGCGTGACGCTCGAAGATGCGAATGTCAGCGACGGGACGGTTTCCGTTTTTGAAAAGCGGATCAGTGAAGTTGAAGAGCAGGCTGTTCCACCACTGATCGCCGCCGAAGTGCGCGCCGTTGGCTTCGCGAAAATGGATGCGCGCGCCATTGACATTCATCGAGCCTGCCTGGTTGTTGTCGCGCACAAAGTCGAGGCCGTGCAGCACCGGCGCCGGGTTGAAAAGGATGAACGCGTCCTCTTTCGTGGCGACGGCAACGAGCACTTCTTCCACACTGGCGGGCGTGTCATTGACCACCATCGTGATACGCAGACGGTAAGGATCCGAAGCCTCCTTTTGCAAGGGCAGCGTGCAGGACACGGAGGTTTCGGCGCTGGCCTTGAGCGTGGCCTTTTCCTCGCCCTTGTGCAGGACAGTATCGCGAAAGTTAAGCACCTCCCAGCGAAGCACGCCGGGCACGGCTTGCGCGACGTCATTGCGGATCAGCGCCTCGACGCGCAGGTTGTGACCGGGCGCGGCGATGAAATTCGTGTCGCTGGTCACGCGCACGATCGACACCGACTTCGCCCAGTTCGCAGGGTTTGCGGGATCCAAATCGCGCACGGTCACACGGTGCACGGCGAAGTCCGCGGCCCAGGCTTTGATCTGAATGTCGGGCGCGTCGCCGGTTTGATTGAAGCGCGGTTTTTCAACGCGCGCGACGAGGGTTTTCCAATCGCCGGAGTTACCCCAGTCCACGCCGATTTTTTGGAGGCCGTCCGCGGTGTTTGCCCACAGCTCGACCGCCGTGTTGCCGGGATGCCGGAAGGTGACTTCGATCTCGACGGGCGCGAGGTTGGGCGCGCGAAATTTGTCATCCTTCACGCGCAGGTTGAAGGCGCGGAGCCATTCGTCGCCCGGCACCGAGTTGTGCGCCGAAATCCACGCCGCCTTGCCGTTCACTTCGCCCGCGGGGCCGCATGTGCGTTGCGACAGCGCGAGTCCCTGTTCCTGCGGCGGATCGGTGAAGGTGATGGAAAGTTGTTGTGGCAGAGCTGTGGTCGTGGCACAAAGGAGGAGAAGCGAAGCGAGAAAAAATTTCATGATTGAGCGGGTGTTGAAAGTGCATCGCCGACTTGGCGCAGGTATGCGGCGGTGAAATCGTCAAGGCGGCCGGACGGCAGGATGGGCACGTCCCAGGAGACCACGCCGCCGACGGCGTTGACCTGCCGGGTGTAGCCGATGACAAATTCGGCGGTGAGATCGGGCACGCGGCTGCCCCAAAATTTGCCGGCGTAACTCAAAATATGCAGTTGCTTGCCTTTGTGCAAACGTTCCGCGGGAACGGGGAAGCAGCGGTCGATTTCGCCGGGCGTGTAGTCGTCGTGCGGCGACGGATCTTTCAGCGGCGCGGCAACACCGTTGTTGAAGGCGACGAGGGCATCGGGATTGCCGGCCCTGAGGGCGTCGCCAAACGTGCGGAGATTGGGCGTTTCGTTTTCGGGATAACGGATCTGCGGTTCGTAGGCGCCGTCGACCCACCAGCCACGAACCTTGTCGCCCCAGCGGAGCGACCACTCGCGGCAGACGGCCTCCCAGTTGCGCATGTACTGCGGCCAGCGGTAGCGTTCCCACTTGAGGTTTTGCCAGTTTTCGTCATGCCAGTGCGCGGTCATGCCCAGCGCGGCGCGTGCGTGCGGGTCGCCGTTCGAGCCGTCGGCGGGAACATACAACAGGAGCGGGATGTTACGCCTGGAGAGCGCGGCATGCAAGTCACTCACGAGATCGCGCCGCGCGCATTTGCCGGTTCCGGCGAGCTGCTCATACGCGGCGTTGGGCGCGCAATAATGGCCGGAACCCTGGCCGAGCGTGATGAAGTAATAACCAGCGCCGGCAGCCGCGAGTTGCGTGGCAAGCGTCTCGACATCAAAGGCGTCGACCTGGTGGTTCCAATCGTCGGCGGAGGTTTCGGGGGGCGTGAGATAATGCGTGAAGACGCCCCAGCGGGCGCGATGAAACCAATCGGTTTTCGGTGACGGGGTCATGTGAGTTCGTAACGCTTTTGCGCGGTGGCTTGGAAGGTGAGAAGGTTGTTGTCGCGGGCGACGGACACGGCGGCGCCATCCGCGCGCAAGGTGAGCTCGGCGAGATTGAGCCGCGTGATGTCCAGCGTCAGCGTCGTGTCACGATCCGCGCAGAAAACGGCAGAGGCGATGCGTCCGCCGCGAAGTTCGGCGCTCACACGCACGCCGCCGCTGACGCGAAAATTGTCGAAGCGCGCGTCTTCGTCCGCGGGCCACGCGGGAAAGAGGCGGATCACGCCGCCGTGATTTTGGAGCAGCATTTCGTTGACCGCCTGAATGGCACCGCAGGTTTCGAGTCCGCCATAGGCTTGCGCGAGAATGAGGTTTTGACGCAGGCCGTTTGGCGCGGCGAGACGCTCGCAAAATTTGTCGCGCGTCTCCTCAAGCCCGGCGCGAACCGCGGCGGTGAAGATCCACGAAAATGAGTTGCCCTGATGCCAGAGGTTCAGCGCGCGCAGGGTGTTGCGGCCGGTTTCGCGAAGCGTGTCATCGAGGTCGCCGCCGCCCGGCCAAAGCACGTTGTAGAGGCTGATGGAACGGGTGAAGCCGGGCGCGTTTTCCGCCTCCTTGAACACCGTCATGCCGTTGTGCGACGCGGTGGGGTAGGGCGCGAGATGGCGCGCGATGTCGCGCCATGCGGGCAGGCGATCGGCGTCGACATTCAACGCCTCGGCAATCTCCGTCATGAGGCTGAAGTGGCGGCGCACCAGCGGCAGATCAAACGCGGCGTCGCGGTCGTGGGCACCAAACTCATGGGAGGCGGAGCCGTGAATGTGATAGCGACCGCCTTCGTCCCGCACGAGAAAGTGTTGCCAGAAGTCGGCCACTTCGCGGAGAAACGGATAGAGTTTGTCGCGCGTGAAATCGACGTCGCGCATGTAATGGAAATGCTCGAGATACGGCACGGCCGCATAGACCGCGGCGCACTTTTGCGACATGTAATCGTCCTGCGCGACCGTGCCCCACGGCGCAATCCCGATGGGATAATAAACGCCGGGCATCGGCGGCGAAAGGTCATGATGCGCGCGCCGTTGTCCCTCGGGAATGAAGGCGTTGATGGCGTCGACATAGCTTTCCAGCAGTTCGGGATGATTGGCCGCGCACACGCCGAGAAAAGGATGCTCGAAGTTGTAATTGAGATGATAATCGCCAGACCAGATGGGATGGTCGTCGGTGGCAAAACCAAAGATGCCGGGCGCGACGCAACCAGGACGCGACGCGCAGGCGAGGGCGTAAAGCGCGCCATGCCAAAAACGCTGGATCAGCGGATTCGAAACATCCAGTCGCGATTGAGACCAAAAGTTTTTCCACCACGCCCGGTGTGCGTCCTTGAGCGCGTCGAGGTCGCGCGGCTGGAGGTTGAGCGCGGCCTGCGTGGCGGCGAGGCGGTGGCCCGTGACATCCTTGCCGCCAACGAGTGTCACGACGATGCGGATGGTCTGGCCGGGTTCGAGGAGCACGAATTGTGCGGCGCTGTGGGCGTTTGGGGTCCAGGCATGGGCGCGCGCACCGAAGACGCGCGTGGCAAGGCAGGCGCGCGCAACCCAGCGGCCGCGGTTCCACGTCTCGCGCGTCACCCATGCGATGTCGTTGTCGTGGCCCGCCTGCGTAGGCAGCGAGGCGTTTGGATCATCGGACGTCTTGGCGAAAGTTTGAATGCGCAGGCCCAGCGTTCCGGCGGCGCCGGGCTCCAGCGTGACGTCGATGACGAGTTTGTTTTCCGTCGCGCTCAGCCAGGAGCGAACCGTCACGCAACGCTCCTCGACCTCGAAGCGTCCGGTGAGCTCCGCCGTCGCGAGCGACTGTTCCTGATGATAGGTCGCGCATTCAAAATCGCGAAAGAAAAGTCGCACGCCGCCAATCGTCACCGGCGCGACGACATACGCGTGGTATTGTTCATTGGTAAAGCCCCAACCCTCGCCGTCGGTCCAGAAGTCGTTCTTGGCGATGTACCATGTTTGGATATCCGGTATGCCGCCCTGGACGGCTGTCATGTCGCCGTTGCCCATGAGCGGGCCGTCGGTCATGTGATTGGTGGGAACGTGCGAGGACGGGTGTGTGAAAACCGCGGAGGGAATGTGTTGCATGATGATGACCCGTGGCGTGGCAGAGATCCTGCCACGCCACGGAAAAGCTTTTGGTTTTCAGCGGAGGAGAAATGTTGTGCCGCGCGGAATGCAGAGGCGAGACACGTCCGGTGCGGTGTTTCCCATGCGGATGTCGGCGATGAGCGCGTCGTTGGCAGCGTTGGCGGGCGGGTTTTCGATGATCCACGCGAGTCGGATGAAGGCGAGGTTGCCGGAGCGTGTGGCGAAAGGCGACGTGTTGTTCTCGCCCCATGACGCATCGGGATTGAGCCAGACCGTGGCGGTGTCGCTGTCATTCTCGCCAAAGGCGAACTTGACGATGACGAGGTTGGTGTCCGTGTCACCCGTGGAAGGCAGCGGCACCCCGAAACACGTCGTGCCTTGCGGCGCGAGACGCTGGGTCCAGAACTGGAGCGTGCCCGCGCCTTGCGCAACCGGACGGCGATACAAAAAGCTTATCCAGATGCTGGTGCCATCCGCGCCGATTTGATTGTGCGCGTCGGCATACATCTCGGGCAGTGCGACGTTGCGCGCGCCGTAGTTGCTCTTGTTGTTGGTTGCCAGGTTGAAATAGGAAAGTGGATCGGTTTCGTTGGAATGGCCGGGATAAAAAAGGCGGCTGTTGAAGTTGGGATTGCTGCCGTCCGCCACGCGCACCTGCGAATACCAGGGGGCATCACCCGGCATGCCCGCCTCCCACGCGACGTCCCATCCTGTGCCACCATTTTGGTTGCCCAGATATGATTCGTAGACCTTCGGCGGGTTGGTGGGATAATCGGAAAAGTTTTCGGTCGTCAGCACGGCCGCGTCCACATGGAGCGCCGCGAGTGTGAGGCCGGCAAGCAGAATGATTTTCATTTTTGATCCTTGTTTTGATGTGTGGCGTGGCAGGGGTCCTGCCACGCCACAGAAGTTGGCTTGGTTTAGCGAACCATGAACATGGTGGCGACGGACATGACGACGACTGTGCCTTGATCCCATGACGGGATGCCGTTGAGGTTGGGGTTGGGGACGTCCTTGACCTTGACGTAGGTACCGGGCTTGAGTTTGCCGGCGGAACCTTTGGGATAAAAGTCGCGCACGGTGAGGGTGTTGCCGGCAAGGACAAGTTCGACCTGGTTTTCGTGTGCCTCGCCGAAGCGGACGGTGTACACGTAGGTGTTTCGGGAGAGCTGCGGGTTGCCGCGCTTTTCCATGAAAAGGATGAGGTGACGCAAATCTTCAACGGGCGTGATGATGGTGCCGTTGTATTCGGCGACTGTGCCGGGGAAGTTCGTGCGGCGCCACTCAGCCCAAATGTTTTCATTGTTGATGCGCAGTGTTCCGGCACGGGGTTCAGACTGGAGGGCGAGGTAAACGGTGCCGCAGGTTCCGGCGCGTTCGCTGTTGCCGAAGTCGCCGCCAAGCGCGACGATGCTGGAGGAAGGCAGGCTGGCAGGGTCGGCCGTATAGACGGCGATGCGTCCGCCGCCGCCGCCCGCGCCGTCGTTGTTGTCGCCGCTGCCCGCGCCGCCGTTGGCAGTGATTTTGCCCGCGCCGGTGATGGCATTGGCGTACACCTGAATGGAGCCGCCGGTGCCGGGGCCCCATTTGGTGGTCACGCCATTGGAGGCAATTTTGCCATTGAGAACAAGGTTGCCGTCAACGGTGAGCAGGAGAACGCCGCCGCCGTAATCGGCGCCGCCGCTGGAGCCGGGCAACACCGGATGGAAGATGCTGCCGTAGGTGCGCGTGGAGACGTTGCCGTTGTAGTTTTTGCCGCTGCCGCCGCCATGAGCGGCGTTGCCGGTATTCTCCCAATATTGGCGACCGGGACCGCTGCGCCAACCACGGGAATTGACATGGACAGTTCCGTTTTCACCAATCGTCATGTTGCCGCCGACGTGGATGACGAGCTGGTGCGAGAAGCCCGGCGCTGCTTCCGGGTTGCTCTGGTAACTGCCGCAAACCACGCCGCCGTCCACGGTCATGTTGCCTGCGACGGTAAAGCACGGGAAGGCACCTGTCTTAACCGTGGTCGGCAGCGTCACGGCGCCGGTATACTCCGCCTCCTGCGTCCACGTGGCGACTGTGGCGGGCAAATCATTGGCGGGATAATCCCATGTCATGTTGGACGAACTGTAACCGCCGATCAAGATGTCGTCCGTTGTCAGCGGTACGCGCGCTTTGGACCAGTTGGCCGCGACTGAGGCGTTGCCGCTGCCGACCCACACGTTGAGGTTGTCGCCCCCGGGCAGCGTCTCGTTGTGGATCGTCATGCTCACGTCCGGCATGGGTGAGATGGCGTAAGGGCCGTCTGCTAGTGTGAGCGTGAGTTGTGTGTCGTGGAGTTTGGCGAAATTTCGCCGCGGCGTGATGACAATGTCGGCGGACGCCGCGCCGGCGGGAATGTCGAGCGAGCCGGGCAGCGCCAGATAATCCACACCCGCCTCGGCTGTTCCGCTTGCCGTGTAGCTCACGGTCAGTGGCGCGAGACTCGCCGTCACGCGGCTGACCGTCACCGTGGCCGCGACAACACCCTGTTCGTACAAATCGCCGGACGCCGTCAGTGTGATGGGCCCGACATGAAAGCTCACATCCGCATTCTGCGCGACCTGCGAGACGGCGTTGTCATCCTCCACGATCATCCGGTAAAAATACGTGCCGTTGGCTGTTCCGTCAAAGGCGATCCGAAAAGCCTGGTTCGCGACCAGCGTGTCCAGGCTGTTGGTCTTGGTGAACACGCCCGCCTCCGCGCCCCACATCAGCGACACGCGCGCGGTTGGCGACACATATCCAAGCGCGGACTCCGCATAAAGCGCGTCGTTTTCCGTGACGACTTCTGCAGGTTGCGTGAAATAACTCTGCCACGGGAGGACGCCTGAAATTGAGAACAACGGCACGCTTCTCCCATCCAGTTCAAACGCGGCCGAGGTGTCGATGATGGTCATCGCGTTAAAATCCGTCGTGTCTCCTTTCAGCCATTTGGCGTACAGGCCGTATCCGCCCGTGCCTTGTTGCAATGAGAACGCGATCCCGTAATATCCCGACGCGGTGACTGACATTCGTCCCGTGCGCACTTGCATTCCGTGTCCTCCACCGTTGTTCACGATCTGCTCGTTTGTCGCAAACACGCCGTCGCGGTTTGTGTCAATGTACACATACGATCCGTCGTCGCTCTCGGTTCCGAATGAATACACCTGACTGGCCTCAAGGTACACATAGCCCGACCACAGCACCGCGAAATTTTCCTTGTTTGAAATTCCCGGAATCAACGCGATGTCAAACCCGTCTGTAAACGAAATGGATCCCGTGTAAACAAACGTGTTGGCTGGTGTTGCCGTCAATAGGGTCGTTGTCAAATCCGAGTCGTTGTACGGTGAAAACACACTGACTTTTAAACCCTGCGTTTCCTGCGCCATGATGTGCGCGCCCAAGATGGCGGCGCCGATGAGCATTGACAGTCTACGATTCATGAAGACCTCCTGTGATGTGTGTTGTGCATCTGTTCATTCACGTCAACGCCAGCACTCGCTAACGCAACAAAAGCAGGGATGCGGTGTATTTTTTGTCGAGCGTGAAGCCAAGAATTTTGATGTTGTTTTCATCGCCGCTGACAGCCGGTCGCGCGAGATAGAGCGTGTAGGCGGTGTTGACAGGCGTGTTGGAAAAGTCAAAAAAGTAATAATTCAACTCGCCGCCATCCGTGTTTGTTGTGCTTGATGCGAGCGCCTCGCCCGCCGCGTTGTGGATTTCAATGGTGTTGACGCGGCCCTTTCCATTGCCGGGCAGGATGAACCCAAAGCGCAACGTGCCGGGATATCCCTTGGTGAATGTGAATGTAAGCGCCTTGCCCGCCCGCTTGCCATCTACAGCCGCCCAGTGAGGATACATGTTGCCGCCGTCGGTGCGGGGATCGTTGAAGTTTGACACGCGGCCCCACGGCTCCACGTTGTAATTGCTGAGTTCCGCCTTGTTCAGCGTGAGGAAGGAAAAACCGGTGCGCACGGTGGTGTGCAAGACGTTGTTGTAAACGAGATCTTTGGCGTTAAACGGATCTGCCATATTGCCCGCCCATCCCCAACTTCCGCTTCCCATGTTGGTGGAGCAGTTGAAAATCAAGTAACCCAGCGAACCGTACTGGCCGTCGTTGTCGATGTCATAGGCTTTGGTGTTGGCGGCGGAGAGCGAACGCCAGGTGCCCTGCGTGCTCGTGTCACGTCCGACGTAAGTGACATTCGCCACAAGCAGCACGGGCGCAATGTGAACGAGGAGGAGAAGATGAATAATTGATTTCATGGTTGGAATCCTTTTCGGTAAAGATCAAAAGTCAAAGGGGACAACCTTTCCGAATGAACACTGACACATTACCACGCAATTTGCCATGTTGTCTATCCGCCTGGCTGGTTTTTCCGCGTTTGTCTCTTATTTTTCAGTCCATTTGTAAAACTTGTATCATTTTTGTATCATGATGAAGTTAACGGGCAACTTGTCACCGCAATTCATGCACATGCGAAAACGAAAACAAACCGCCGCGCCGTCGCGTGGCACAACCCCGCATCTTGCCACGCCGCGCAACGAATCGCCGCGCGCCCGCGCGTTGCGCCACATGCGTCAGGCATTGATCGACGACCGCTGGCTTCCGGGTGAACGCCTCCCCACGGAGATTCAGCTCGCCCGTGAATTGGACATGTCCCGCCGCACCATCCGCGCCGTTTACCAGCAGCTCGAAATCGACGGTCAGGTCGTTGGCATGGGTCGCGCGGGCCGCTTCCGCATGACCGCCCGCGTCGCGCCGAGCGCCACGCTTCAGGCCGCGTCCATCGGCTTGATCTCGTGCTTCCTTTCCCGCACCGTCAAGCTCCAGCCGCAACACCGCCAGTGGGAATCGGTCACCGCCGGCATCATGGACGCCTCGGTCCACGGCGGCCGCCCCATTCTCATGATCAACAGCAATGGTCTGACGGCCGACCGCCTCAAGGAACTCCTTCATGCCTCGCTGCTTGGCCTCATCGTTCCCGAGCCGTGGACGCTTCCTGAAAAACTCCTCCTCAACGGTCTCCGTCGTTTTCGGCGCGCGGGCATTCCCGTGGTGGTCGGCGATCCTTCCGACGTATATATGAAATACGACCGCGTCCTCATTGATCACACGGCGGGGACGCGTCTCGCGGTGCAGGCGTTGCTCGCACGCGGCTGCAAAAAAATTCTGCGCGTGTGGACCGTCCACAACACTTCCTGGATTCAGCAGCGCGATGCCGGTTACGAACAGGCTTTTGCCGGCACGGACGTTGCGCCTCTTGCGGCGCTCCATGTTCCCGAACTCCACCAGCGCACCTTGGAACCCGATGCCGACGCGTTTCACATCCGCTCCCGGCAGTATGCCGGTTTCCTGATTGAGCATCTGCGCCGCGGAAAGGTCGACGCGCTGCTGCTGACTTCCGACTCGGATATCTTTCCCGTGTCCGCCGCCTGCCGCCTCTGCGGGTTGCGTCCAGGCGAAGACATTCTGCTCGCCGGCTTCGACCACTACTGGTCGTGTTGCTGGGAACGCGCCCTCGAGCCTGTCACGCCGTTTCTGACAGTTGACAAACAAAACCGCGACTGGGGCGAGGCCATGGTGCAACTCCTTTTTGACCGCCTTGCCAAACGCCTGCCGCAACAACCGAAAATTCGCTGGATCGAACCGCAAATTGTTTTTGCATGACGCATCGCGTTCAAAAACACGCCCGGTTGTGCTACCATCAGCGGGACGAAACAAAAAGGCAACCTCTTATGAAGATGAACAAACGCTCGCAAGGTTTCTTCGGTTTGCACTTTGATTTTCACGCCGGCCCCGATTGCGTGGAAGTTGGCAAAACCGTAACGGAGGAGATGATCCGCGACATCATCACCACGTGTCGCCCGGATTACATCCAGTGCGACTGCAAGGGCCATCCCGGCTATTCGAGTTATCCGACAAAGGCCGGCAATCCCGCGCCCGGATTCGTGAAGGATCAACTCGCCATGTGGCGCAAGGTCACCGCGGAGTTTGGTATTCCCCTGGTCATGCACTACTCCGGCGTGTGGGACGCGCGCGCGATTGAGTTGCATCCCGAGTGGGCGGCGATTGGCGCGGACGGCGAACGCAACACAAAAAATACCTCGACCTTCAAAGGTTACGCCGACCGCCTGCTCATTCCCCAGCTTGTCGAACTCGCGAATGAATACGGCGTTGACGCGGCGTGGATCGACGGCGACTGCTGGGCAACGGTGCCCGATTTTGACGCGTCCGTCATCGCATCGTTTGAGCAGAAACACAACGTCACGCTGACCCGCGACGTTGCGGGTCATTACGACACGCGCTCACCGGCGTACCGTTTGTTTTTGGATTTTTGCCGCCAGCAATTTTTCAACTACCTGTCGCACTATGTGGACGAAGTTCACCGCCAGGCGCCTGGTTTTGAGATTGCGTCGAACTGGGCGTTCAGCTCCCACATTCCGCGTCCGGTTTGCGCAAATGTGGATTTCCTCTCCGGCGACTTCAGCCCGGTTGACAGCTACAACAGCGCACGGTTTGAGGCGCGCGTGCTGTGCGAGCAAAACATGTCGTGGGATTTGATGGCGTGGGGATTCTATCACGAATTTTCAGATGCCAGCCCGTATTCAGTCAAAAGTGCCGAAGCATTGTGCCGCGAGGCCGCGTCGGTCATTTCGCTTGGCGGCGGAATTCAAGTTTACAACCTGCAAAACCGCGACGGTTCCGTCCGGCTGTGGGAGGTGCGTGAGCTCGCCAATGTGGCGCGGTTCGTGCGCGAACGCGAGCCATTTTTGAAGGGTGCAAAACCTTTCTCAAACATCGGCGTTTACTACTCCGACCACGACATGCGAAACAGGTCGGACAGCCTCTTTTTCAGCGGCGGTCATGACGCCGCAAAAGGCGCGGTTCGCCTGCTGCTTGACGCCTCGCGCACATGCGGCGTCGTCATGGATTTTATGCTCACGCCGGACGGTTTGAAGGACAAGGATCTTCTCATTCTGCCGGAGCTCCAGCACATCCACGCCGACCACAAAACCGCGTTGCTGCAATTTGTCGACAACGGCGGAATCCTCATCCTTACAGGCGGCGCGTGTTGCAAAACGTTTGAGGACGTTTTGGAGGGCGTCACACTTTCCGCCGAATGCGTGCCGCGGAAAATCGCCATTGCCGACAACAACCGCTTCGTCAACCAATACGCGCATATTGCGGACGCTGTGCGGAACAACAACAAAAGCGAAATTCTCAAAACATTCATGCCCGGCGACACTCCGGCCATCGTCAAGACCCGACGCGGCAAGGGCACCATTGTCGCCATTTTCTACGACCTTTTTAACGTGTATTGTCGCGCGCCGGATTTTTACGTCCGCACGATGATCGCCAACATCATCGACAACCTCGGCATCAAGAATTGCGTCACGTACAAAGACCCCAAATGCGTTGACATCGCCACCGCGCGCAAAAATGGCAAACTGCTCATCAGCCTGACCAACACCAATGGCATTTACACCGAGTCGCGCCTCCGCGCCTACGACGAAATCGTACCTGTCTCCGACCTTGAGCTGTGCATCCAAACCGATCCGCCCGCGTCCGTGACCCTGCAACCCGGCGACCAAGCTCTGACCCATAATTACGACGCAACAACCCGCACGCTCACCGTCCGCATTCCGCGCCTCCACATTCACACCATGGTCGTGATCGAAGCCTGACGCCATCCCGTGGCGTGGCACGACCTCTGCCACGCCACGAAAGCCATAACACGTCTCCCGCGCACATGGTTTTCTATTGAACCCAAAGTTGTCATGCGGTATTAGCGCTTGCTTTTGAAAATCATCACATGAGCAACAACACTCCAAAGCATCGCTTTTAAAAATGATCGAACAAAATTCCTCTACCTGCAAAGCAAAACGTCCTCTGTCCGTCACCATCATTGGCTGGTTTCTTATTGTTAGAAATTGCGTTTCTTTGGTGCAGTACACTTGGTTGTTTTCCCGTCATCCAGAAAGCAGCACGCTACCCTTGTTTTTGGTGATTGCAATTTTTGCCTACAATCTTGTTTTGGTGATAACCGGATGCGCTTTGCTCCTTCGTCAAAACTGGGCTCGATACACATACGTTTGTTGCTTTGTGTATGCGCTTGCAAAATGGTTGCCGGCATTCGAACGCATCAGCATGTTTGAAATATTTGAGATCGCTGTTTTTGTGATTGTTCTGGTCTTCCTTTTCCGTCCCAATGCCGCTGCTTATTTTACGTCGCGGCACGCATCGTCACCTGACGCATTGTGACGCAAGAGTCAATAGACATGTTGGGGTATAAAAATTTTGGCAACCCATCATGTTTGACTGAAGTTGTAGCGGCGCTGCTGTGCTGCGCCTCTCCCGTTATTGAGGAAATGGGCTGATGACGGAAGAGGCGCAGCACAGCAGC